>NZ_JACAOX010000002.1:407223-519985 GCF_013386015.1 Pseudomonas sp. B6001 | reverse complement strand
GCTCCCACAGTTTTGATCGCATTCCGTCAGGTCAATCGTTGAAGTCGTAGTGCAATTCGTTATCCCGTGTGCTGATTCGCACGCCCGCCAGCGCCTTGCCTTCGAGCATGCGGGTGAGGAATTCGCGGCTCATGTCCGGCAGCAAGCTGTTGGTGAGGATGGTGTCGATCATCCGCCCGCCGCTTTCGGTTTCGGTGCAGCGGGACACGATCAGGTCGACCACGTCGTCGTCGTAATCGAAGGCGACTTTGTGGGTGTTCTCCACGCGCTTCTTGATGCGGTTGAGTTGCAGGCGGGTTATCGCTTTCAGCATCTCGTCGCTGAGCGGGTAGTACGGAATGGTCACCAGGCGGCCGAGCAGCGCCGGCGGGAAAATCTCCAGCAGCGGCTGGCGCAGGGCCTTGGCGATTTCCTCTGGCTCGGGGATGTTCGCCGGGTCTTTGCAGACCTGGGAAATCAGCTCGGTGCCGGCGTTGGTGGTCAGCAGGATCAAGGTGTTCTTGAAGTCGATCACCCGGCCTTCGCCGTCTTCCATCACGCCTTTGTCGAACACCTGGAAGAAGATTTCATGCACGTCCGGGTGGGCTTTTTCCACCTCGTCCAGCAGCACCACGCTGTAGGGTTTGCGCCGCACGGCTTCGGTCAGTACGCCGCCCTCGCCGTAGCCGATGTAGCCCGGTGGCGCCCCCTTGAGGGTGGACACGGTGTGGGCTTCCTGGAACTCGCTCATGTTGATGGTAATGACGTTCTGCTCGCCGCCGTACATGGCTTCGGCCAGGGCCAGGGCGGTTTCGGTCTTGCCCACACCGGAGGTGCCGGCGAGCATGAACACGCCAATCGGCTTGCTCGGGTTGTCGAGGCCGGCGCGGGAGGTCTGGATGCGCTTGGCGATCATCTGCAAGGCGTGGTCCTGGCCGATGATGCGTTTCTTCAGGTGCTGGTCGAGGTTGAGCACCGTCTCCAGTTCGTTGCGGGCCATGCGGCCCACCGGGATGCCGGTCCAGTCGGCGACCACCGAGGCCACCGCTTGGTAGTCCACGGTCGGCAGGATCAGCGGGGTTTCGCCTTGCAGGGTGCTGAGGCGTTGTTGCAGGTCTACCAATTGGGCCCGCAATTGATCATCGCCGCTGTCCACGACACCGGATTTTTCGCGCAACGTCGCACGGGTGGCGAGCAACTCATCCACCAGGGTTTTCTCTTCGGCCCAACGGCTTTCCAGGGTGGCCAGGCGCTCGCGTTCGGCGCTCAGCAGCGCTTCGCTGTTGGTCTGGCGCGCACCGATGGCGATGCCGATCGCGTGCTCGCGGGCGATGATTTGCAGCTCGGTTTCCAGTGCCTCGATACGGCGGCGGCTGTCGTCGACTTCTGCCGGCACCGCGTGCAGGCTGATGGCGACGCGGGCGCAGGCGGTGTCCAGCAGGCTCACGGATTTGTCCGGCAATTGACGCGCCGGAATGTAGCGGTGGGACAGCTTCACTGACGCTTCCAGCGCTTCGTCGAGGATCTGCACCTGATGGTGTTTTTCCATGGTCGAAGCCACGCCGCGCATCATCAGCAACGCCTTGTCTTCCGACGGCTCGGCCACTTGCACCACCTGGAAGCGACGGGTCAGGGCCGGGTCTTTTTCGATGTGCTTCTTGTACTCGGCCCAGGTGGTGGCGGCCACGGTACGCAAGGTGCCGCGGGCCAGGGCAGGCTTGAGCAGGTTGGCCGCGTCACCGGTCCCGGCGGCGCCACCGGCACCTACCAGGGTGTGGGCTTCGTCGATAAACAGGATGATTGGTTTCGGCGAGGCCTGGACGTCTTCGATGACCTGGCGCAGGCGCTGTTCGAACTCGCCTTTCATACTGGCGCCGGCTTGCAGCAGGCCGACATCGAGGCTGCGCAGTTCCACATCTTTCAGCGCGGGTGGTACGTCGCCGGCGACGATGCGCAGGGCGAAGCCTTCGACCACGGCGGTCTTGCCGACGCCGGCTTCACCGGTAAGGATCGGGTTGTTCTGGCGGCGACGCATGAGGATGTCCACCAGTTGGCGGATCTCTTCGTCACGCCCGACGATCGGGTCGAGCTTGCCGCTGCGGGCCTGTTCGGTCAGGTCGACGGTGAAGCGCTTGAGGGCTTCCTGCTTGCCCATCGCGCTCGGGGCCATGGCGCCGCTGGCCTCGCCCGGTACAGCACCGGCGTTGAAACCGTCGCTGGCACTCAGTGCATTTTCGGGCGAGTCGCCGACGTATTCATCAAAGCGTTCGCTCAGGGTTTCGGCCTTGATCTTGTCGAACTCACCGGACAAGCCCAACAGCGCATGGCGCAGGCTCGGCGTCTTGAGAATTCCCAGCACCAGGTAACCGGTGCGCACCTGGCTTTCGCCAAACATCAGGCTGCCGTAGACCCAGCCACGCTCGACCGCTTCTTCCACATGGGACGACAAGTCAGTGATCGACGTCGAGCCACGGGGCAGGCGGTCCAGGGCTTCGGTCAGGTCGCGGGCCAGACGCGCCGGCTCGACATTGAACTGTCGAATGATGCGGTGCAGGTCAGAGTCCTGCAGTTGCAGCAACTGGTGAAACCAGTGGGCCAGTTCCACGTACGGGTTGCCCCGCAGCTTGCAGAACACGGTGGCGGCTTCGATGGCCTTGTAGGCCACGCTGTTGAGTTTGCCGAACAGTGCGGCGCGACTGATTTCACCCATGCTCTGGATTCCTTGAGGTGTTGGCGTGTTCGGCGTAATGCCGGGCCAGGATTAGGTCGTTGGCGTCATGCTCGGGTTGGCCGAGCCAGGTGTTGAAGCCCAGGCGGAACTGGCCGTTGAGTTGCAGGGCCGGCACTTCCGGTTGGTGCAGAACCAGGTTCAGGTCCCAGTCCAGTTCGTGGCCCAGGTACTCGGCGACCCACGCCACCAGCTCGTTGAACGGCTGGCTGCCGGGCAGCATGCCCATGTAGTCATCGAGCTTCAGCGGGCCCAGGCGAATGCGGAATTTATGCTGGCGGTCCCATACGTGGCTGCCGAGGCAAAAGTCCACGCCCAGCTGGTTGGCGCTGACACTCACGCGGCTGCGTTCGGGCAGCTCCAGCCATTGGCCGACGTATTCTTCGATCTCCACCGGCAGGCCGAAGTACTCGCCGAGAATCGCTTTCAGGCCATCCGGGTAGCGGGTTTGCGCCGACAGGTGGCCGCTGTAATGCAGCTTCGCCGTGTCGGGGATCAGGCCCTGGTTGAGCAGGCTCGGGGTGCCGCGACCGCTCAATGCGGCGAGGCGCGCCGACCAGTAGTCATCGTCCGGGCGGTCATGGCTGACGGTCGGCCGTGCCTCGGCCCAGGCGCGATAAAACAGGGTCAGCAGGCGGTGGTGGAACACATCCAGGAAGCGCTTGCTGGTGCTGTCAGCGTTGTTGCGCTGGCGCTCACGCACGTACTCGGTGATGTGCAGCGGCAGCGGGCCGTTGGGGCCGCCGAGGCCGAAGAAGAACTGCTCCAGCCGTGCCGGCTGGCCTTCAGCCCCAGGTTCGACCGAGGCCAATGTGGCCGGCGCAAAGGTGCAATCGGCCTGCTGCCCGAGACGCAGCGGGTCATCCGCCAGGCGCAGGGAGTGCCCCAGGCGTGGCAGGTCCGGCGATTCGCACTCGATGCGCCGCAGCGCCTGGAAGAAGTCATATTCCCAGGGCTCCTGATGCATCGCATCCAGGGTACTCACAGGGTCGGACGGCGTCCGGGCTTGGCTTTCCATCGCATGATCTCGCCGCGTTCGGTGGTACGGATCACCGTCTCGGTAAAACTGTTGATCGACACGTAGCGTGCCAGGAACCGTTCAAACACCGCACCGAGCAGGAACACGCCGGTGCCGCGGAACGCGTTTTCATCAAATTCCAGAGTGATCTCAAGGCCGCGGCCAAACACGATCGGGCCGGGCATCGGCAGGCGCCGGGTCACCGCCTTGCTGCTGACTTCCCGCAGGCCTTCGATCTGCAATTGCAGGGCGGCGTCGTTGCTGTCGCCATACAGGCGCAGCAGTTCACGCAGCGCGGCGGCGCCCTGGCCTTGCTCGCTCAGCGACAGGTAGTTCAACGACAACTGGCTGATCAGACGCCAGGCCTTGGCGTCATGGGCATGGCTGGCGCGCGGGCGGCTTGGCCCGGCGACGCAGCGCACGGCCAAGACCGGCGCACTGTCGGCCAGGGTGAAGTCGGTCTTGCCGTTGCCCACGCTCATGAACAGCGGCAAGTCGCGGTTAGTGCACAGTGCGGTCACGCCCAGTTGGCGCAGGTCATGGCGGTACGGGGCTTGCTGGGTGTCCACCAGGCTGACGAAGGTTTCGCTGCCCACATAGGTGGAGCGCGGCCCGTTGCGGCGCTGGTCGCTGGACAACACGCGGGGTTCGCGACGCACTGTGTAGTAAGCCTGGTCACGGCCATAGCGCGATGGATCGCGTACTGCGTAGAACGGCAAAAACGGTTGCTCCGGTCCGGTGCCGTGGCCCGTGATGCCGCTCAAGGAGTGAATCTCGAAATCCATCGGTCGCGTGCGGTCGGCGATCACATGGTGTTCGTTGACCCGCTCGGACAAGTGAATCCGGTCCACACGCTTGGGAAACAGGTTGATTGCCGGGGTGCAGAACGGCACGAATTGCGCCTTGCCGACGCTGCCTTCCAGGCTCGGATCGTGGCGGTCGAACAGCACGATCAGTTCCAGCTCCTGGCCGTCACAGCGCTTGACGGCGCGGCTCAGCTCAGCGAATTCAACGAATAGAAAACGGTGGGGCAGGGCGAAGTATTCCTGGAGCAAGCGATAGCCCTGGAATGCCCGAGGCACCACCGGCATCGCCGCATCGGCGTCATCGAAACCCCGGGAGCGCAAGGCATCCGGCGGCAGGCGCTCAACCCAGTCACCGCCGGGCTTGCGCGCGAACACCGCGCAGGCATTGCCCAGCAGTTGTTCGTAGAGGCGGAACGGTTGTTCGTCGGCACCGCTGAGGTACAGCGGCAAATTATCCAGCGCGAGGCTGTTGAACGGCAGCTCGGCGCCGGTACGCAAGGTCAGGCGCAGGCCGGCCTTGGCCTTGGGTTCGCTGGCAGCCAAACGCCCGAGCACGGCGGACGGGTTGCCGAAGTACTCGGCCTGGGCGACCTGCAACGGCCACAGCGTCACCGGGTGCGCGGTGCGGTACTCGCAGCAGGTCTGGGTTTCGCGGCCCAAGGCGGCGCGCAGGACGGTGTCGCGGGGCAGTGGAAAACCACTGGCCAGGGAGCCTTCATCGGGATCGGCCTGCAACTGCACCACGGTCATCGACGGGGTCGGCGCCAGGTAGTGCGGGTAGGCGATCTCCAGCAGGTTGTTGGTGAAGGTCGGGTACTCGGCGTCGAGCTTGAGCTGGACCCGGGCCGTGAGATACGCAAAGCCTTCGAGCAAGCGTTCGACGTACGGGTCGGCGCAGTCCATGCCGGACAGGGTCAGCCGACTGGCGATCTTCGGGTATTCCTTGGCGAACTCGGCGGCGCTTTCGCGCACGTGGTGCAGTTCCTGGTTGTACAGCTCCAGCAGGCGCGGGTTCATGGGCGTCTCCGCTGGTCGGCATTGACCACACGCACATGGCCGGACTCCAGGTCCAGGTCGGTTTGCAGCAACAGGCGCAACGGCACCGGCTGCGCCCACAGGTCGCCTTCGATCTCGAAACTCAGGGCGTTGTGGTTCATCTCACCGTGGCCGACGCGTGCCTTGACCCGCAAGGTGTGGCGCAGGATGCGCGGCTCGAAGGTGGCGATGGCTTGTCGAATCAAGGCTTCCAGGGCGCTGATGTCGACACTGGAGACACTGTTGCCCGCCAGCGCCGGCAGCCCGTAATTGACCACCGACGTACCGGCCGGCGTGTGCAGCGTGGCATCGGCGTTGAGCAGTGAAGTGGTGTTGAGCAGCCACGTCAGGTCACGCAGCACCGAGGCTTTCAATTGGCTCAGGGACAGCACGCGTTTGTCGGCGCTTTCCTTGGGATTGGTCGGGTCATCGTCGGTCAACCGGTCCAGCAGGGACGGTTGCAGGCGATCGCGGGAAGCAATTTCAGTTACCACCAAAGCAGCTCCACGGACGGGTTGCGAGAGGAACAGGGGGCTTGCAGCCGCCACTTGGGGTGGCGGCTACAGGGGCAATCAGCGTTTGGTGTTGGAGCGAATGTTCCAGCCAAACTTGATCGCGCCGCCGTCTTTGGTGCCGTCGGCTTTCTGTGGCTGGTAGTCCACCATCACCTGGGCAAAGTTCAGGGTCACGTTTTCGGTCAGGCGGTCATCGCTGCCCGAACCGCCGGTGCTCAGGGAGGTGACCAGCACTTCTTCCAGGTTGATGATCATGTACTCGACCTGGCTTTCACCGCCGGCCTTGCGCACGGTCAGCGTGACCTTGTCGATGTGCTTGCCGCTCGCGCAGTGCATCATCAGGTTGGGCGAGGCCTTGTCGACGTACTTGGTCAGCGACAGGTCCTGGATGTTCACCTTGCCCGCACCGCCGCCACCGCCCACGTGCATGTTGCCGGACTGGGCCATGCCCCAGCTCCAGTTCAACACGTCGATTTCGTCCTTGTGGGCCTTGTCCATGGACTCGCCCTTGATGTCGCCGATCTTGATGAAAATATCAACAGCCATGTTTTCTCCCTGTGTGGTCTCAGCCACAGAATTTGTTAACGCTGATCGTTCCCACGCTCTGCGTGGTAACGCATCTTGTGACGCTCTGCGTCACTGGGACGCGGAGCGTCCCGGGCGGCATTCCCACGCGGAGCGTGGGAACGAGCGACGGTGTTACGCGCCTTTCGCCGAAGGCAGTTTCGATACCAGGCGCAGCGACACGGTCAGCCCTTCGAGCTGGTAGTGCGGGCGCAGGTAGAACCTGGAGTTGTAGTACCCCGGGTTGCCTTCGACGTCTTCCACGATCACTTCGGCGGCAGCCAATGGATGCTGGGCCTTGGTGGTTTCGGTGGAGTGCGCCGGGTCACCGTCGACGTAGTTGAGGATCCAGTCCTGCAACCAGCGCTGCATCTCGTCCTTCTCTTTGAAGGAACCGATCTTGTCGCGCACGATGCACTTCAAGTAGTGAGCGAAACGGCAGGTGGCGAACAGGTACGGCAGGCGCGCGGCCAGGTTGGCGTTGGCGGTGGCGTCCGGGTCATCGTATTCGGCCGGTTTCTGCAACGACTGGGCGCCGATGAAGGCGGCAAAGTCGGTGTTTTTCTTGTGCAGCAGCGGCATGAAACCGTTCTTCGCCAGTTCCGCTTCGCGGCGGTCGCTGATAGCGATTTCGGTCGGGCACTTCATGTCCACGCCACCGTCATCCGTCGGGAAGGTGTGGGCCGGCAGGTTCTCGACTTCACCGCCCGACTCCACGCCACGGATGCGCGAGCACCAGCCGAAGTGTTTGAACGAACGGTTGATGTTCACCGCCATCGCGTAAGCGGCGTTGGCCCAGGTGTACTTGGAGCTGTCGGCACCGTCGGTGTTTTCTTCGAAGGCGAAGGCTTCCACCGGATCGGTCTTGGCACCGTACGGCAGGCGCGCCAGGAAGCGCGGCATGGTCAGGCCGATGTAGCGCGAGTCTTCCGATTCACGCAGCGAGCGCCAGCCGGCGTATTCCGGGGTGGTGAAGATCTTGGTCAGGTCGCGCGGGTTCGACAGTTCCTGCCACGAGCCCATGCCCATCACGGTTGGCGAAGCGGCGGCAATGAACGGTGCGTGCATGGCGGCGCAGACTTTCGACAGCTCGCCCAGCAGCTCCACGTCGGGAGGCGACTGGTCGAAGTAGTAGTCGCCCACCAGGCAACCGTAGGGTTCGCCGCCGAACTGGCCGTATTCTTCTTCGTACATCTTCTTGAAGATCGGGCTCTGGTCCCACGCGGTGCCCTTGAATTTCTTCAGGGTCTTGTGCAGGTCCGGCTTGGAGATGTTGAGCACGCGAATCTTCAGCTGCTCATCGCTCTCGGTGTTGTTCACCAGGTAGTGCAGGCCACGCCAGGCGCTTTCCAGCTGCTGGAAATCCTGGTGATGGATGATCTGGTTGACCTGGGCGGTGAGCTTGGCGTCGATGGCGGCGATGATCGATTCGATCGACTTGATCGCGTCGTTGGACACCAGGTCGGTCTGGGCCAGAGCCTGCTCGGCCAGGGTGCGCACAGCGGTTTCCACGGCTTCGCGGGCACGCTCGGTCTTGGGTTTGAATTCTTGCAGCAGCAGGTTCGCGAACTCGCTGGCTTCTTCGGTGGTACCCAGGATCTGGGTGCCTTCGCGGGCGGTATTGTCAGTCATGATTACTGCTCCCCTGCAGGCTTGGGCGCGCTGGCAAGTGCCTGAAGCAGTGCCGGGTCCTTGATCGCCTTCATGATGATTTCTTCAGCGCCGGTCTTGCCGTCCATGTAGGTCAGCAGGTTGGCCAGCTGGGTGCGGGCTTCGAGCAGTTGCTTGAGCGAATCGACCTTGCGCGCCACAGCGGCGGGGCTGAAGTCGTCCATGCTTTCGAAGGTGATGTCCAGGCTCAGGTTGCCTTCGCCGGTCAGCTCGTTGGGCACGTGGAACGCGACGCGTGGCTGCATGGCCTTGAGGCGCGAGTCGAAGTTGTCGACGTCCACTTCAAGGAACTTGCGGTCGGCCACAGGCGCCAGAGGTTCGGCGGGCTTGCCGGCGAGATCGGCCATCACGCCCATGACGAAGGGCAGCTGGACCTTTTTCTCGGCGCCGTAGAGCTCGACGTCGTACTCGATCTGCACCCGAGGCGCACGGTTGCGCGCGATGAATTTCTGAGAACTTTGCTTCGCCACGTTGCTGCTCCTGGTCGCTTGAGCGACGGTGTTGTAACTGCGCGATCCGTACGCTTATTCGCTGTCCGGCCCGCGCAGATTTTCAAATTGGGACATGCCGTCGGGAATCAGGTTGCGCACGATGGCCGCAAAGTCGGCGTGCACCAGATTCTTCGCCCGGTTCAACAGCACCGGCAGCGGGCTCGAAGGCTCGTGCCGGGTGTAGTACGCAAGGATCTTGTCGAGGCTGCGCAGCACTTCATCGCGGCTTGCGATGTCGCCGGTCGGGCGTGCTGCAACGGGCGCGGCGGCGTATTCAACCGAGGGGGCATTGTCGTCACTGACAACCTCGGGCTCGCTGGCGGCGCCGCTGTGCGGGGCGTATTGGTTAAGTATCTGCACGGCCTGCTTGAGCAGTTGCTTCAAGGGGCCGAGGTCCACGCCCTGGGCGGAACCTACCTGGTCGCTGACGTATTGTTCGATGGCCTCACAGGCGTCGCGGGCGGCGTTCAGCGCGTCGCGGGTGGCTTGCAATTGCTCGGCATCGCTGTCGAGGAATGCGCCGTTAAGCTGTTCGGCACCGAGGTTTTCGCCGGGGAAACTCTGCAGCCCGCTGGCATTCAGCGCGGCGCGCAGGCTGACGGGCCCGAAGGTGCGCGAACGGGTGAGAATGGCCTCACGCAGCAGGCGGATGTTCGCGTCGCTGGCCACGCCGCTGAGGGCGTTGATGCGCACGGTGGGGTCGTTGTCGTCATCGGCATCCAGGCGCGGATGCAGGTCGGCCCAGTATTCGCGCAGCAGCGCGTTGATCAGTGCGAGTGCGTCGGCAAGCCCTGCAATGCCCTGGAGGGCGAGGGCGGCTTGCAACAGGAAATGGGTGATGCGCAGGTCTTTGCTGCGTTGCAGGAGGTCGAGACTTTGCTGCTGGATGCTGCGCCATTCCGGAGGTTCGGCAGGCAGGATCGAGTCGCCCATGCTGCGCTCGGGTTGACCCTGTGCGGCACGCTCAAGATGCAAGTAATCGGCGTCATATTCCAAGTCTTCGCCACAGGGCGAAGTCGCGGAAACGGCGGCGAGCAGCAGAGGCACATCCACTAAATTCGATCTCCCTATCAGCCCGTTAGATGACGGGCAACTCATGCATTAGTTGCGCGAGGAACTTTGCATGTTTTCTTGGTCTTATTTAGCGCTTTGACATCATGCTGATTTCAAAGTGCCATCATTGGTGTTCAAGAAGTTGTGCATTTTTGGTGTAGTACTTATGCCTTGTCAAGGTAAGCTATTCGCCCTCTATGACAGATGTGCGGTGCTTAACATCTTGTGCGACTGATCAGTCGAAGCAGGTGCCGAGGCAGGATTTTTGTCATACAGGCCGGTTAAGATCAGCAATTACGCGGGTTGAAGCAGGCTTTCAAGGTTTTGAAAGGATCTGTCGTGGATCTCTCGGAGCATTTCTCCCAGGGAACGGCCGCGCGCGAAGTATCAGCAAGGAGGCAAGATGTCGCTGTGCTTGACTATCACTAGTTATCACAAGATTACCCCTGGCCAGTGTTCTGAAAAGTCCCTGGATCAGGGAGTGATGGCTATTGGCCGCGGTTCCGAAAATGACTGGGTACTGCCTGATCCAGAACGTCTTGTTTCCACGCAACATTGCGTTATTCAGTACAAAGATGGTCGTTACTACTTAACTGATAACAGCACTAATGGAGTTGAGTTAGTGCATGCCGGTATTCGTTTGCGGCGGGGAAGCAGCGAGCCATTGCAGGACGGCGAACTGATCCGCATCGGCGATTACGAGATCCAGGCGCGTATCGATTTCAACCTGAAAGTGACAGATACCCCGTCTTTCACCGGTGACGCGTCCAACAGTTTCGAAGCCCTGATGGGCGCCGCCGTGAAGGCCCCGACGCCACCTCCGGTGATCGCGCCGCAGTTCCAGGGCGCCTCGTCGATGGACACCCTGCCGGACCTGTTCGACTTCCTCGCGCCCACCAGCGTACCGCCGGCCACCGTGCACGATCACGTGCCGGCCGAGCAGCACGACTTCCGCCCGCCGACACCGCTGCCCGTGGCTGAGCCGCCTGCGCCGGTGGTCTCGGGCTCAGTAATCCCCGAAGACTGGGATCTGTTCGGCGATGCCCCGGCACCCAGGCCTGTTGCACCGCCGCCGCCAACACCGCCACAGCCGCCGGTCATCGAGCCGCCCAAGGTCGAGCGCCCGCTCCCGGTGGCTGATGCCAGCCAGCCCGACCTGTTGCAAGCCTTCCTGCGTGGTGCGGGCCTCGATCAGTTGCGCCTGGACAAGGCCCAGGCCGAAGCCCAGATGGAAAGCATCGGCCGCAGTTACCGGCTGATGGTCGAAGGCCTGATCGACGTGTTGCGTGCCCGCAGCAGCCTCAAGGGCGAGTTCCGCATGCAGCAGACGGTAATTCAACCGGTGGAAAACAATCCGTTGAAATTCGCCCCGAATGCCGATGAAGCGCTACTGCTGCTCCTACGCCACAGCAATCAGGCGTTTATGGCGCCGGACTTGGCCGTGCGCGACAGTTTCGACGATCTGCGCGCCCACCAACTGGCCGTCATGGCCGGGGTCGAAGCCGCCATCAAGCACCTGCTGACGCGCTTTGAACCGGCGCAGCTCGAAGAGCGCATGGGCAAGCCCGGCGGGCTATCGAGCATTTTCAACGGCTCGCGCCAGGCCCAGTACTGGCAGCAGTTCACCGAGCTCTACAGCAATATTTCCCGCGAGGCCCAGGAAGATTTCCAGGACCTGTTCGGGCGTGAATTCAGCCGTGCCTACGAAGCGCACAGCAGCCGACAGCGTCACTAACAACGCAGTACATGGAACAACGGATAGCTAAGTACGTCATTGAGGACGCAGGATGATTCCCAGGTTTTTACTCGCAGTCGCCACCGCGCTTCTGCTGACGGCGTGTGCCAAGGATGCGGCCAAGCCCGAGGCCGCCGAAGCTGAGGCAGACACCGCCGCCGTCGAGCTGCATTTCCATGCCATCGCCGGGCTCAACCCCGGCGCCAATGGCCAGGCAGCCCCGGTACGGGTGCGGATTTTCGAACTGAAAAACGCCGCCACCTTCAGCCGTTCCGACTACTTCGCCCTGGCCGATCGCGCACAGTCGACCCTCGGCCTCGACCTGCTCGACCAGGACGAAGTGGTGATCCTGCCCGGCCAGCAATTGAGCATCCAGCGCGACCTCGACCCGTCCACCCGCCAGATCGGCCTGCTGGTGGGCTATCGCGAACTGGACCGCGCCGAGTGGCGCACGGTGCTCAACGTGCCGGCACGCCAATACACCGAATACCAGATCAGCCTCGATGTGCATGCCGTGCGTGCCGACGTCGTGGTTCCCCCATCCAGCCCTGCCCAATAAGAATCGGAGCCCCCATGTCCTGGAACAATCGCGTGGTCTGGTCGGAAGGCATGTTCATCGGAACGCAGCACTTCCAGCAGCATGACCGTTACCTGGAAAACCTGATCGATGCGCGCAGCCGCCCGTTGTCGGCGGGGGCCTGGGGCTTTTCCGAACTGTTGATCGACCAGGGCCTGCTGGCCCAGGGCAAGCTGGCGATCGTCTCGGCACGCGGCCTGTTACCGGATGGCACACCGTTCAATATCCCCCAGGACGACCTGGCGCCGAGCCCGCTGAATATCGACGACAACTTGCGCGATGGCCTGGTGTACCTGGCGTTGCCCCTCAAGCGTGCCGGCGCCCGCGACACCGTCGACGAAGGCGAGGCCCTGGAAGCCGCGCGCTATGTCAGCCAGGTGCGTGAAGTGCGCGACGACAACGCGCCCTTCGAAAACCGTGCGCCGGTGGCGGTCGGCTCCCGCGCCTTGCGCCTGTTGACCGCCCAGGATGGCATCAGCGATTACGCGGCTATCGGCCTGGTGCGCATCAAGGAAAAACGCGCCGACCGCGCCCTGGTGCTGGACGAGAGCTACATCCCGCCGGTCCTCGACGTGACGGCCAGCAAACCGCTGACCGCGTTTCGCAGCGAACTGCTGGGCCTGCTGCACCAGCGCGGCGAAGCGTTGGCCGGGCGCGTGGTGGCTTCGGGCGCCGGTGGTGCTTCGGAGATTGCCGACTTCATGCTGCTGCAACTGGTCAACCGCGCCCAGCCGCTGATCCAGCACCTGAGTCAGTTGAGCCCGCTGCACCCGGAGCGTTTCTTCAGTGAGCTGGTGAGCCTGGCCGGCGAGTTCTCGACCTTCTCCACCACGGGCCGCCGCCCCCACGAATACCCGCAATACCAGCATGACGACCTGGCCTTGAGCTTCACCCCGGTGATGCTGGCCCTGCGCGAGGCGCTGTCGATGCTGATCGACAGCAAGGCCACGCCGATCCCGATTGTCGAGAAAGCCTACGGCGTGCACGTGGCGATGCTGGCCGACAAAACCCTGATCGACAGTGCCAGTTTCATCCTGGTGGTGCGCGCCGATGTGCCGGGCGAAACCCTGCGCGCGCGCTTCGGCCAGCAAAGCAAAGTCGGCTCGGTGGAACACATCCGCGACCTGGTCAACCTGCAACTGCCGGGCATCGGCCTGCTGCCGCTGCCGGTGGCGCCACGGCAGATTCCGTACCACGCAGGCTCCACCTACTACGAGCTGGACCGGGGCAGCGAGCACTGGCAGCAACTGGGTAATTCCGGTGGCTTTGCGTTCCACATCGCCGGCCAGTTCCCGGGGTTGAACCTGGCTTTCTGGGCCATCCGAGGGTAATCCGCGATGCATCCGAATGACGATGACCGCACCCAGTTCATGCCGCGTCCCGGTGGCCGCGCGTCGGAGCCTGTTCGCGCAGAGCCGGCGCCGCTGTCGATGCCCGCTGCGCCGATCCTGACCGGCAAGGCCCAGGGCCTGAACCCGCTGGAAAGCGCTGCCGGCCCGTTGTTGTCGCTGCTGACGCGCCTGCGCAACACGATCTCGCACCCTGCGCCAGCGAGCCTGCGTGCGCAGTTGCTGGCTTACCTGCGCCAGTTCGAAGAACGTGCCGAGGCGGCCGGCGTGGCCCGCAACGATGTGCTGCTGGCGCGTTACGCGCTGTGCACCGCCCTCGATGAAGCCGTGCTGAGTACGCCGTGGGGCAGCGCCAGTGACTGGGGCAAGCAGAGCCTGCTGATCACCGTGCACAACGAGGCCTGGGGCGGCGAAAAGGTCTTCCAGCTGTTGGATCACTGCCTGCAAAGCCCGCGGGAACGCCTGTACCTGCTGGAGCTGTTGTACCTGTGCCTGTGCCTGGGTTTCGAAGGTCGCTACCGCGTGATGAACGATGGCCGCAGCCAGCTGGAAGCCTTGCGCGAGCGTACCGCTGCGGCGATTCGCAGTGCCCGTGGCGAGCATGAGCGCGAGCTGTCACCCCATTGGCGCGGCGTGACCGTGGCCCGTGATCGCCTGGCGCAGTTCATGCCGCCATGGATCGCCGTGGCCATCGGCCTGGCACTGCTGTTGGCATTGCTGTTCGGGTTGCGGATGAAACTGGCGTCGGATGCCGAGCCGGTGTTCAAGAATATTCATGCCCTGGGGGAGATCCCGGTGCAGGCCATCGACCGTCCGGTGGCCCAGCCGAAAATCATTGAGCGACCGCGTCTGGCAGGCTTCCTGGTGGAAGACATCAAGGCCGGTCGCGTAGCCGTGGAAGATGCCGTCGACCGCTCCGTGGTGACCATCCGTGGTGATGAACTGTTCGCCTCGGCCAGCTCCAGCATCGTCGATGACTTCCAGCCGCTGATGCTGCGTATTGCCGACGCCATCCGCAAGGTCAAGGGCCAGGTGCGGGTCACCGGCCACAGCGATAACCGTCCGATTGCGACCCTGCGCTTTCCGTCCAACTGGGCGCTGTCCGAGGCGCGGGCCAAGTCGGTGCTGGAGATTCTCGCGGCCAAGACCGGCCAGCCGGAACGCTTCAGCGCCGAAGGCCGCAGCGACACCGAGCCGGTGGCGACCAACGCCACAGCCGAAGGCCGTGCGCGCAATCGCCGGGTAGAAATCACCGTATTGGCGGAGGGCGTCGAGTGAAGGCGTTTTTCAGTTTTGTGATTCGCTGGGTGATCCCGCTGCTGGGCCTGATCGCCTTGAGCCTGATCATCTGGTTTGTGGGCCCGTTGCTCGATGTGCTGGTGCCGGAAGGGCGCCGCTGGGCGCTGATCATCCTGGTGTTCGCGGTGTGGATTGCCTACCGCGTATTCCGGATTATCCAGGCCCGGCGCCAGGCCGCCGAAGTGATGCGCAGCCTCGCGGCGGAAACCCCGCCAGACCCTGCCAGCGTCGCCACCGCCGAAGAGCTGGCGACCCTGCGCCAGCGCATGGACGAAGCCCTGGCCCTGTTGAAAAAGGCCAAGCTGGGCGGTGACGAGCGCCGCAACCTGTATGAGCTGCCGTGGTACGTGATCATCGGCCCGCCGGGCTCGGGCAAGACCACCGCGCTGGTCAATTCCGGGCTGCACTTTCCCTTGGCGGCGCAGTTGGGTGCCGGTGCGGTACGGGGCGTGGGCGGTACGCGCAATTGCGATTGGTGGTTTACCGACCAGGCCGTATTGCTCGACACCGCTGGCCGCTACACCACCCAGGACAGCAACTCCACGGTGGATAAAGCCGCCTGGCTGGGCTTTCTCGACCTACTGAAAAAGCAGCGTTCCCGGCGCCCGATTGATGGTGCGTTTATCGCCATCAGCCTCTCGGACCTGCTGCTGGGCAGCGACGCCGAGCGTGCCGCCCATGCCGCCGCGATCCGCCTGCGCATCCAGGAGCTGTACACCCAACTGGGCGTGCGCTTCCCGATCTACCTGATGCTCACCAAGCTCGACCTGGTGCCGGGCTTCATGGAGTTCTTCGACAACCTGAGCAAGGAAGAGCGCGCCCAGGTGTGGGGCATGACCTTCGCCCTGGACGACGGCAAGAACAGCGACAGCCCGCTGGCCCATCTGCAAGGCGAGTTCGCCGGCCTGGAACAGCGCCTCAACGAGCGCCTGGTGGAGCGCCTGCAACAGGAACGCGACCCGGCGCGGCGCGACCTGATCTACGGTTTCCCGCAGCAGTTCGGCGCGTTGAAGGATTGCCTGCAAGGCTTCCTCGAAGGCGTGTTCAAACCCAACGCCTTTGAAGAGCGCGTCTTGCTGCGCGGTGTGTACTTCACCAGCGGCACCCAGGAAGGCAGCCCGATTGACCGCTTGATCGGCGCCATGGCCCAGAGCATGAACCTGGACCGCCAGCACCTGGCGCGCCAGACCGGCACCGGGCGCAGTTACTTCATCGAAAAACTGTTCACCGCCGTGGCGTTTGCCGAGCGTGGCCTGGTGGGCGTCAACCCGAAGGTCGAGCGCCGTCGCAAGTGGATTGCCCGGGGTGTGCTGGCCGCAACCGTGGCGCTGGTACTGGTCGTCAGCACGTTGTGGTGGGTGAGTTATCGCGCCAACCAGGCCTACATCGCCCAGGTTGACCAGAAGGTCGCGCCGTTGGGCCAGACCGTGCAGAACCTCAGCCCGGCACAGCGCGAAGTACTCGCGGTGCTGCCCCTGCTTAACGCCGTGAAGAACCTCGCGGGCGACTCGCCGAGCTGGTCCGAAGGCTTGGGCCTGTATCAGGGCGACATGCTCGAAGCCGAATCCGCCAGCGTCTACCGCAAGCTGTTGATCGCCGTGTTCGCGCCCCGTTTGGTGACGCGCATCGAAGAGCAACTGCACGGCGGCGGCAATTCCGACTTCCTCTACGAAGGTTTGAAGGCCTACCTGATGCTCGCCGACAGCGAGCATTACGACCCGGACTTCATCAAGGCCTGGATCGCCCTCGACTGGGACCGCAACTTGCCGCGCGACCTGCCGGCGGACCAACGCCAGGCATTGATCGGGCACTTGCAGGCCCTGTTCGAGCGGCATCCGCCCAGCGCCCGTCTCGACCCGCGCTTGATCGACGACCTGCGTCGGCAACTGCAGCAACTGCCGGTGGCCCAGCGCGTCTACGACCGCATCAAGCGCCAGAAACTGCCGGAAGGCGTGCCGGACTTTCGCATCAACGAAGCGGCGGGCCGCGATGCCGCGCTGGTGTTCAGTCGCAAAAGTGGCAAGCCGTTGGGTGAGCCGTTGAGCGGCTTCTTCACCGCCAAGGGTTATCGCCAGGGCTTCCTGCTGGCCAGCCTGAACCAGACTGGCACCCTCGCTGAAGAGCAATGGGTGCTGGGCCGCGAGCAGGCCGATCAACAAAACGTCGTCAGCCTCGCCGCCGATGTGCGCCGCCTGTACTTCCAGGACTATCAACGCCAGTGGGATGCGTTGCTGGCGGATATCGACTTTGTGCCGATCACCAGCGTGGCCCAGGCGGCCGACGTTTTGCGGGTGATTTCCGGGCCGACCTCGCCGCTGAAGAAGCTGCTGGTGGCAGTCTCCAAGGAGACCGATCTGCAGGCGGAAGAACGCTTGCTGGCCGCCAAGGGCGCGCCGGTGGAAGGTGGCGTGGACAAGCTCAAGGAACGCCTCGGCAGCCTGCTTGGCCAGGACCAGCCGACCGCGGATGCACCGGCGGCCAGTGAAGACCCGGTGACGACGCACTTCGCCGAACTCAACAGCATCGTCAGCAAGAACGAAGGCGAACCGGCAGCCATCGATGGCCTGCTGGCGGACATGAACGCGCTGTATGTGCAGGTCAGCGCCATGGTCGGTGCCAGTGGCGATGCGTTGCTCGGCGAAGCGAAAAACCAGGCGGCGGCTGCGGCCACGCGGGTCAGCCTGAATGCCGAACGCCAGCCGCCGCTGGTGCAGGGCATGGTCAAGTCAGTGGTCAACTCCACCACCAACAGCATGATGGGCGGGGTGCGCAACCAGCTGAATGCGGCGTGGGTCAGCGAAGTGGTGAACGTGTATCGCCAGTCCCTGGCCGGGCGTTATCCGATGTCGCCCGGCAGTGCGCGGGACGCGACCCTGGATGACTTCGGCCAGTTCTTCGGGGTGGGCGGGGTGATGGACAATTACTTCCGCAAGTACCTGCAACCTTACGTCGACACCTCCACGCAAACCTGGCGCTGGCAGCCGGGCGCGGCGCAGAAGCTCGGCATCGCGCCGGGCGTGCTGCAAACCTTCCAGCGTGCGGCGACCATTCGGGATGCGTTTTTCCGTGCCGGTGGCACCCAGCCGATCGTGCGCTTTGAACTCAAACCGGTGGCGATGGACGCGACCATCACCCAGTTCCTGCTGGACCTGGACGGCCAGCAACTGAGCTACGACCACGGCCCGAGCCGCCCGGTCGCGATGCAGTGGCCGAATCCCGGCAGCATTGGCGTGGTGCGCATTTCCATCATGCCGCCGTCAGCCAGCGGGCGCTCCGGTGTAACGCTGGACGGCCCGTGGGCCTGGTTTCGCCTGCTGGAGCAATCGGACCTGACCGCCGGCAATTCGCCGGACCGCTTCAACCTGCGTCTGCGGGTCGACGGCGCGAGCATCTCCTACGAGTTGCGGGCCAACAGTGCCTTCAACCCGTTCAAGAGCCGCGTGCTTAACGGCTTCAGCCTGCCGGAGCGGCTATGACCACGCTGGGTTTCTACGGCAAGTTGGCGTGCCGCGGCGACTTTGTCAGCCGCGCGCTGCCCCAGAGTTTTATCGGCCCTTGGGACAGTTGGCTGGCGTCCGGATTGCTCGCCAGCCAGACCCGCCTCGGGGCTGACTGGCTGAATGCTTACCTGGTCAGCCCATTGTGGCGCTTCGTGTTGGCGCCGGGTGTGTGCGGGCCGGACGCGGCGGTGGGCGTGGTGATGCCGAGCATCGACCGGGTGGGGCGCTATTTCCCGCTGACGGTGGCTGCGCTGTTGGATCATGACACCGACCCGGCCTCCATCATCGGCGGGCCGGATGCCTGGTTTGAGCAGGTGGAAGAGCTGCTGTTGAGCACGCTGGACGCCGGCGCCAGCTTCGAAGGTTTCAGCGGCGGGATCGAATCCCTCGGCGCTCCAGCCTGCCAACCTCGCACCTTGGGTAGTCGCTTTGCGGGCTTGCAGCGTGTCAACGCCACAGACCCTCAAGCGCGGATGACTGCGCTTGCCGAACAGGCCTGCGAAGGCGCGAGCCTGTGGTGGGGCCGTGGTTCGCAACAGATTTCTCCCGGTTTAATGCGGTGTCAGGGCTTGCCTGCTGCCGACGATTTTGCGCAATTTTTGCTCGGCCAAGAAGGTGTTGTGTAGATGCGGTCCACGTTCAAATCCGCCAGCAAAAGCCACGTCGGCATGGTTCGCCAAGTCAATGAAGACGCTTGCCTCGACCTGCCGGAAAACGGCCTGTGGGTGGTGGCCGACGGCATGGGCGGGCACGCGGCGGGGGATTACGTCAGCAGCCTGATTGTCGACAGCCTGCGCAGCATTCCCGTGGGCCGTTCTCTTGAGGAATACACGGCGGCGTTGCGCAGCGACCTGCTGCGAGTCAACGGCGCGGTGCGCGAAGAAACCGCCCACCGTGGCGTAACCATGATGGGCAGCACCGTGGTGTTGCTCGCCACCCGAGGCTTGCGCGGCGTGTGCCTGTGGGCCGGCGACAGCCGCCTGTATCGCCTGCGCGACGGCCTGCTGGAAAGCATTTCCCGCGACCACAGCTACGTGCAGGACTTGCAGGACAGCGGCCTGCTCAGCGAAGCCGATGCGCGGGTGCATCCACGGGCGAATATCGTCACCCGCGCGATTGGCGTGGAAGCACAGTTGGCGTTGTCGTCGGTCGACCTGTTGATCGCCCCCGGCGACAGTTACCTGCTGTGCAGCGACGGCCTGAACAAGACCGTCGAAGACCACGAGATCCGCGAAGTACTGAGCCATGCCGAGCCGGACGAAATCGTCCGCAGCCTGGTGCACCTGGGGCTCAATCGCGGCGCGCCGGACAACATCACCGCCATCGTTGTGAAGGTGTCGACATGAACATCATCATTCCCGGCTACGACATCGAAGGCGAAATCGGCGTTGGCGCCATGGCCAGCGTGTACCTGGCGACCCAGCGTTCCCTGGAGCGCAAGGTGGCGCTGAAGATCATGGCGGCGGCGCTGGCGGCCGACCCGAGCTTCTGCGAGCGCTTCCTGCGCGAAGGCAAGACCCTGGCGCGCCTGTCCCACCCGCACACCGTGACCATCCATGACATCGGCAATGTCGGTGAGCTGTACTACATGGCCATGGAATACCTGCCCAATGGCACGCTCAAGGAGCGCATCGCCGCGGGCCTGACGCCGGAGCAAGGGCTGACGTATATCCGCCAGATCGCGTCGGCGCTGGGCTACGCCCACGCTCAGGGTCTGGTGCATCGCGATGTGAAGCCGGCGAACATTCTGTTCCGCGCGGATGGCACGGCGGTGTTGTCGGACTTTGGTATCGCCAAGTCCCTGGATGACCGCACGCAGTTCACCCAGGCCGGATTTGCCGTCGGCACGCCGAGCTACATGAGCCCGGAGCAGGCCCGGGGCCAGGAAATTGACGGGCGCGCCGACCTGTATGCGCTGGGCGTGGTGCTCTATGAAATCCTCGTGGGCAAGTTGCCTTACAACGGCACCGATGCGCTTTCCACAGCACTGGCACACCTGACTGAACCGCTGCCGGAATTGCCGGTGCACCACGGGCGCTATCAGGAGGTGCTGCGCAAGCTGCTGGCCAAGGACCCGGCGGAGCGCTTCCCGGATGCGGCGGCGTTGCTGCTGGCGCTGGATCAGTTGCCGAAGGAGGAGCAGGTAGAGGCGACGTTGATTCGGCCCCTGCCGATTCCGGTTGCGGTCTCCAATGACCTGGCCGGACTCACGCCGGTTTCCATCGAAATCCCGACCGAAAAGCCGCAGCCACAACCCGTGCGGCAACCGGTGGTGACGCCGACGCAACACTCGGCCGTGTCCGGACAAAACCGTGGGCCGGTGCTGGCGTTGGCGGCAGTTGCCGTGGCAGTCGCGCTGGCGATTGCGGGCGCAAGTTACTGGTGGTTGAAAGATGACGCGCCAGCCGCCGCGCCGCCGGTTGCCGAGGCGGCCAAGACCATCGCGCCGCCTGCCGCGCAACCGGTAGCGGCGCAGGTTGACGGCGGTCAACGCCCTTTGCTGATGGCCGGCAAGAAAACCCTGTTCCAGCGGGTACTGAGCAAGCCCGGCGCCAAGCTTTCCCACGAAGCGGGCGGGGCGCCTGGCGAAGGTTTGCCGGCGTTTTCCGTGCTCTATGTCTACCAACGCAAGGACGTCGACGGCAGCCCCTGGCTGCGGGTTGGCGCCGCCACCGACGGGCGCAGCGACGGTTGGCTGCCGGCGGCGCAAGCCAGCGACTGGAAGCAGAGCCTGGTGCTCAAGTTCACCGAGCGTTCGGGCCGGGCGCCGGTGATGTTCCTGCGTCAGTCCGCTGAAGTGGAGAGGCTTTTAGCCGATCCCGCAGCGGCGAAAAACCTGCTGCTCAAGGTGCAGAAAAACACCGAGGACAACCAGCAGGTGCTGGCCCTGGAGCCGACCGCAAGCGCCGTCCCGCAGAACCAGTTCTATTTGCTGCCGATCTTCGACTCCAAGGAGAGCTTCGACGAAAACGGCCAGCCGGTGCAGCTGCTCAACGTCGCCTCCATCGACCCTGGCAGCACACCTGATGTCATCGCCAAGGCTGTCGCTCGAACGCCGGTGACCGACGCCAGCGCCGATGCCTTCCGCACTGCGGTGGTGCTGGTGGTCGACACCACGGTGTCGATGCAGCCCTACATCGACCAGGTTCGCGACGTGGTCCACGAGCTGCAAACCCGCATCGCCGAGCGTGGCGAACTGGACAGCGTGAGCTTTGGCCTGGTGGGTTTTCGCAACAGCATCAAGAAAACCCCCGGCCTGGAGTATGTGGCCAAGACCCTGATCACCCTCGACCAAGGGCGCGACCCGCAGCGCTTCCTCGACATGGCGCGGCAGGTCAAAGCGTCGACGGTGTCCAGCCACTCGTTCAATGAAGACGCGTTCGCCGGTGTCATGCAGGCGGTGGAAGGCATGGACTGGTCCGGCTACGGCGGGCGCCTGATCCTGCTGGTGACCGACGCCGGTGCGTTGCGCAAGAACGACCCGTTCGCCACCACCCAGATGAACGAAGCCGAAGTGCGCCAGGCGGCGCTGGGCAAGCAGATCAAGATCTACGCCTTGCACCTGCGCACCGAAGCCGGGAAGAAAACCCACAGCGGCGCCGAAACCCAGTACCGGACCCTGACCGCCGATGCCAACCCGCAGATCGGCGACCTGTACACGCCGGTGCCCGGTGGCGATGTACGCAAGTTTGGCGAGCGGGTCGACGAGATCGGCACGGTGTTCGCCAACCTGGTGCATCAGGTGCGCAGCAACACGCCGCAGCCGGTGCCGCTGCTCAGTGCCGCGCCGACCCTGGCGGACAAATCCGCCGCCGTCGGTTACGCGATGCACATGGATTTCCTCGGCCGCAAAACCGCGAGCCACGCGCCGCAACTGGTGAGTGCCTGGACCGCCGACCGCGACCTGACCAACACCGCGCTGCCGGCCTTCCAGGTGTGCGTGATGTTGACCAAATTGCAGCTCAACGATTTGCAGCAATCCTTGAAACTGATCGTCGACGCGGCGCGCAAAACCCAGACCTCACCGAAGGATTTCTTCCAGGAAATCGCCAGCGCCTCGGCCTATATGAGCCGTGATCCACAGGCCTTGAAAAAGGGCGGCAACCTGGCGGACGGCGGCATCCTTGGCGAATACCTGGAAGGCCTGCCGTACCGCAGCAAGTCGCTGAACATGACCCAGGATTTGTGGCTGTCGTTGAGCGTGGCCGAGCAGGAAGACTTTATCGACGAGCTGGATTCGAAGATCCGCCTCTACGAAACCTTCCATAACGATGTGGCCAACTGGGTCCGTTTCGGCGATGCCGAGCCGGGTGATGCGTTGTACCGCGTGCCGCTGTCGACGCTGCCGTAATGCTGAACTTGAGCGCAGTGCACAAGAGCCGGGGCGTTGGTGCCCAGCGCTACAGCCTGGTGATACCGGGCTTGCAACTGCGTGCGGGTGAACAGTTGGCGGTGGTCGGGCCGAGTGGCTGTGGCAAGAGCACCTTGCTGGATTTGCTCGCGCTGGTGTTGGCGCCAGATCAGGTCGGGCAGTTCGATTTCAACCGCGTCGACATTGCCGGGCTTTGGCGTGGTAACCAGCAAAGCGCGCTGGCGGAGCTACGCAGTCGGCACCTGGGTTACGTGCTGCAAACCGGCGGCCTGCTGGGCTTTCTCGATGTGCGCGGCAACATTGCGTTGTCGCGGCAACTCCTGGGTTTGAAAGACGACGGCAGCGTGGCGCGGTTGGCCGAGCAGTTGGAAATCACTGATCAGTTGGACAAGAAGCCGGCGGCGTTGTCCGTCGGCCAGCGTCAGCGGGTCAGTTGCGCAAGAGCCCTGGCCCACGGTCCGCAGCTGTTGCTGGCGGATGAGCCCACCGCTGCGCTCGACCCGTTGAACGCCGAGCGGGTGATGCAGGCGCTGTTGGCCCAGGCCCGGAATAACGGCGCGTGCTGCGTGATCGCCACCCATGATGAACCCCTGGCCCGGGCCAGCGGCTTGCAGGTGCGGCGCATCAGTTGCCGTCGCGACGCCGACGGCGGCGTCACCGCCACCCTTGGGGAGGCGTGCTGATGCGTATCGCCCTGGTGGCTTCCCTGGCCTGGCAGGATTACCGCAACGATGCGTGGCTGTCGGTGTGTTCGGTGCTGGCGCTGGTGGCGGTGATCGCGCCGTTGCTGGTGTTGTTCGGCCTGAAATTTGGACTGGTTAGCAGTTTGACCGAACGTTTGGAGAACGACCCGGCCACTCGGGAAATTATTCCGTTGGGCGGTGGTCGATTCAGCAGTGAATTTGTCGAGCAGCTCCGCCAGCGCAGCGACGTGGCGTTCGCTTTGCCGCGCACCCGGCAGATTGCGGCGACGGCGCAGTTGGGGACGGTGACGTTGGAGATGCTGCCGACCGCCGCCAACGACCCATTGCTGGCCGGCCTGCTGATGCCCAAGGGCCTGGATCAGATCGTGCTGAGCCACACCGCTGCCGAAAAGCTCGGGGCAAAGGCCGGGGATTGGCTGGAGGCGAGTTTTGGGCGCCAGGTGGCGGGGCGCGTCGAGTCGCAACGCCTGCGGGTTCAAGTGCTGCAGGTAGCGCCGCTGGAAGCCTTCGCCCGGGATGGATTGTTTGCGCCCTTGGGCTTGCTGGAAGCGGCGGAAGATTATCGCGATGGCCGCGCGGTGCCGGCGTTTGGCTGGGACGGCGATGCGGTGGGCGTCAGCGAGCAACGGGTATACCCGGCGTTCCGTTTGTATGCGCGGCGCCTGGTGGATGTGGAGCCGCTGCGGGTGTATTTCGCCGGGCAGAATCTGTTGGTGTCGACTCAGGCCCAGACCATCACCCAGGTGCAGTCGTTGAGCCGCAACCTGTCGATCGTGTTCTGGATCATCGCCGGGCTGGCGTTGGCGGGCGCGTTTGCCGCGATCTTTGCCGGGGTGCTGGCGTCGGTTGCACGCAAGCGTCGGGAGCTGTCGGTATTGCGGCTGTTGGGGTTTTCCACCGCCGGGTTGTTGCTGTTTGTGGTGTTGCAGGCGCTCTACAGCGCGGGGTTTGCCGCTGTATTGAGTGGGCTTTTATATGGCTTGGCAGAGTCCGGCCTGAACCAATTATTCGTGCAGGTGCCGGGCGAATACGCCAGTCACCTGCTGGCGCGTCACTACGGCCTGGCCCTGGCAGCTGTCCTCGGCGTCAGCGCCGTGGCGGCGGCGTGTGGCGGTTGGCGTGTGGCGCGTATCCAGGCTTCTGAAGGAATCAGAGATGTATAAGTTACTGGGCGCCGCCATGGCGCTGACCCTGTCCTGCGTGGCCTGGGCCGATGAGGCGAGCGACAAGCTGGACAACCCCAAGCCGTTGCCGGATGACGTCAGCCTGCCGCTGCCCTGCGAAGGCAACATGGTGTTCCGCTATGCCTACGTGCTGGCCCAGGGCACCCTGGATGACCGCGAGATCAGCCTCGGCTACCCGTTCAGCGAAGGTGAAGCGGGCTACCAGCAGTCGTTCATTTCCGGTTATCGCCGCGACTTTATCAACGGCCAGTTCACCCTTAAGGACCTGCCCAAGGACTGGAACAAGGTCATTGCGCCGCTGATGCCGAAGACCGACGCCAAGACCCCGCTCAAGCCGATGCTGTACTTCATCGGCAAGTACGAAGTCACTG
Source organism: Pseudomonas sp. B6001 (assembly GCF_013386015.1). NCBI lineage: Bacteria > Pseudomonadati > Pseudomonadota > Gammaproteobacteria > Pseudomonadales > Pseudomonadaceae > Pseudomonas > Pseudomonas sp. B6001. The sequence goes on along the minus strand of NZ_JACAOX010000002.1, from coordinate 495,034 downwards.
CGCGGCAATATGCGCAGGTCATGTCCCAGGCGCAATCCCTGGCCAGCGGCGAACCCGCCCCAGCGTGTGATGTGCCTACCGGGATGGCGGCGCGCTTGCCCAAGGTCAAGCTGTCGCGCTTTGAAGCCGAACGCTTCTCGGCGGTGTACAGCGCCTGGTTGATGAAATATCACCGCGAGCTGTTGCCGGTGAGTGGTCGCGGTGCTTCGGCAGATGACGGCGGGCTGGGCTTTGTGCGCCTGCCTACCGAAGTGGAGTGGGAGTTTGCCGCGCGCGGTGGCCAGGCGGTCAGCCGTCAGGACCTTGAAGGCCGACTGTTTCCACGGCGAACCGAGGGCAGCGAAAGCGATGGTCCCCTTGCCGATTACGCGGTGTTCAATCAGGTCGCGGGTGGCACCGGCCAGGCCGCACGGCTGATGCCCATTGGCACCAAGCTGCCCAACCCGATCGGCATGTTCGATGTGATCGGCAACGCAGCGGAAATGGTCCAGGAATCCTTCCAACTGGTGCACGCCGGGCGTCGCCAGGGCACCTACGGCGGGTTTGTGGTCAAGGGCGGCAACTACCTGGAAGGCGAGGGCACGCTGTTCACCGGCATGCGCCGCGAGTACCCGTTGTTCGCCGCCGATGGCACCGAACAAAGCAACGAGACCACCGGCTTTCGCGTAGCGATTGGCGCTTTGTCGGCACCGCGTTCGCGCTACAAGGAACTGTTTGCCCAGTGGCAGAAAGAAGGTCGCCTGGCCTCGCTGACCGATGCCATCGATGACGCCCAGGACCCGACCAAGCGCCTGGACAGCATCATCGCCGCCAGCGTCGACCCGCGCCTGCAAGCCGAGCTTGGGCTGGTCAACGAAGAGCTCAAGCGCAACGTCTCGCTGATCGCCCAGCAGCGCGAAGAAGCGGCCGGCAACCTGATTCAGTCTGCGGCCCTGGTGGCCGAGACCATCAACAACTACAACATCCGCCTGATCAATTTGCAGAAGAGTCGCCAGCAGGCCATCGACGCCAAGGACGAGGCCAGCGCGCAGCTGTTCGCCACGGCGATCACCAATGGGCGCAGTGCGCTGGACGGCGCGGTGGCGATCTACATCGACAACCTGGCCACCGGTACGCGCTACACCGATGCGGTGATCCAGGCGCAGTTTCAACGGATCAAGGAAGAGTTGGATCGCAAGCCGGTACTGGGCAAGAGCCTGGTGACGCGTGCGACGTTATTCGTTCGCCATGTGGGCAACTACCGCAAGCAACAGCGGGCCGACCCGGCGACGATTTTGAAGGAATTGCTCGCAGCGAGCGGTCAGCGGTCTTGACCGCTGGTTGTACGGCGAGCTTGGAAGGGACTCAGGCGGCGGTGGGCCGTGCTGGGCAAGTCAAACTTAAAAGAGAACACAACGATGATTTTTTCCCGTAAGGCAGTTTCCAAGCGTCATCTGCTGCTGATTGCCGCAGGCTTCAGCACGGTGCTGACCGGTTGCGCAACGTCGCCGACCAACAAGGTCGCCTCGACCACCAAGGTCGAGTACTACCCGAACTGCTACGAGCCGGTGCAGCACCTGCGTGCTACCGATTCGGACCTGACCAAGTCGGTGGTCACCGGTGCCGCCCTCGGTGCGGCCGGTGGTGCATTGCTGGGCGCCCTGACCGGCGACTCCGACAAGCGCGGCCGCAACGCTGCCATCGGTGCAGCGGGCGGCGCCCTGGCCGGTGGTGCTGCGGGTTACTACACCGAGCGCCAGAAGCAGATCACCGATGACAACCAGCGCATCGCCTCCTACGCCACCGACGTCAACAAGCGCGCTTCGGACATCGACCGCAGCACCGCGTACGCCAAGGCGTCCCAGCAGTGCTACCAGAGCGCGTTCACCAAGCTGGTGGCCGACCGCAAGGCCAAGACCGTCAACGACGTTGAAGGCCGCAAGCGCCTGGCAGAAATCGTCTCGGGCCTGAAAGAGTCCAACGACCTGATCGTCGCGGTGAACGGCAAGGCCAGCGAAGACCTGAACAACTACACCCAGGCGTACGAGCAGGATCTGCAACAAGTGGGCGTACAACGTGCTGACGTGGTCACTGTTGCGACTGCCGATACCACGCCGGTGGTGACGCCAGCCAAAGGCAAGAAGCCGGTAAAAGTCGCGAAAAAGCCGGTACTGCCAACCGTGCCGAAAGAAGCCGTAGCCACCGAGAAAACCATCCAGACCGCCCAGACCAAACAAGCTGAAAGCAAGCAGGTTGCCAGCGCCGGTAAAGCGCAGATCGAAGGTACTTGCCGTGATCCGAACCTGGCGGATTGGGCACCGGTTCCTTGCCCTAACGTCTGAGGAAAGTTGTTGCTATAAGCGTTAAACGCCAGCCGATCTCCTGCTAAAACGGGAGATCGGTAGCGTTATTTGCACAAATCGTTAAACTGCTGCGGCCACCCAATAATTACACTGAGGCCGTGTGCATGAAATTTCGTTTTCTTCTCTGGATGCTTGGCCTGTTGATGGGGAAAGCCAGCCGCACCAACCCTGCGTTCCAGCAGCAGTTGGGTGACAAGGACCTGGCGTTCCAGTTGCAGACCCTCGACGGCAAGGTTGCCCGTCACTTCATCGTCAAAGACCAGCGCATTACCAGCCGCTCGGGTGTTCATCCCGCGCCTGCGTTTGCCATCGCCTTCAAAGACGCCGCCTACGGCTTCGCCACGATGCAGGCGAAGAACAAGCAACTGGCGTTCATGACGGGGATTCAGGACAAGTCGATCCAGATCAAGGGCAACCCGGCGCTGGTGATCTGGTTCCAGGGGTTGACCAAGTATTTGAAGCCGAAGAAAAAGCCCAAAGGCTAGGGGCTTCTTCAGCAATACCGAGTCGCCTGCATTCGCGAGCAAGCCCGCTCCCACATTCGACCGAGTTCCAACTTTGGAATGGGATTGAATGTGGGAGCGGGCTTGCTCGCGAATACGGTGTAACAGGCGCCCGATTTATCCCTGGCTGAACTGCGACGCCAACTCGCGCAACAACGTTTCCGCGTCCAGCACCTTGCTCACCACATCCTCTGCCTTGTCCCGGGTCAGCCCCAGGCGCTCAAGCAGTTCGTCCGGGATGGATTCATCCGGCCCGGAGCCGATGCCGCGGCTGCGCAACAAGCGCACGGCCAGGCACACCAGGTTCGGGTATTCCGCATATTGGCCGTCGTAGGTCGGGTCGTGCTGGAAGCGCAGGGCGGTGGACAGTTCGTCCGGCATGTCCCAGTAGCGCATCAACCACGCACCAATCTGCTCGCGGCTGATGCCCAGCAGATGCTGCTCGATGTAGCTGTGGCACAGGTGCGGGTTGACCTCCAGGTGCCGGCAGATCAGTGAGAAGTGCGGCGGGAAGACGTGGGCCAGCAACAGGTAGCCGAAATTGTGCAGCAGGCCGGCGAGGTACGTCAGGCCGGCTTCCGGGCGCTGGGCGCGGGGCATGGCGCGCGTTAGGCCTTCGATGACGGCGGCGGTGTAGATCGACTGGTGCCAGTACGGCGTGGCCTGTTGCGGGTGGTCCTTGGGCAGGCTCAAGGTCTTGCCCAGGGCCAGGCCGAGTGCGAGGTTGATCACCAGGTCAAAGCCCAGCACGCGCACGATGGCGTCTTCCACCGAGCGGATCTTGCCCGGCGAGGCGTAGTAGGGCGACGCGGCCCAACTCACCACCTGGGCGGCCAGGGCCGGGTCGGTTTCGACCACGCCGGTGATGTCGTCGATGGTGGCGTTGGGGTCGACCCGCAGCTTGATGATCTTTTGCGCGGTATCGGCCAGCGGTGGAATTTCGATGGTCGCTTCCAGGCGTTGCTGGATACGGCGGGCGGTGAACGCCTGCATCGCCTGGGTGATTTCCTCGCGGTCGTCATTGGGGCGATCCAGGTTTGGCCGGATGTTGCTCAGCGGCTCGCCGAAATGCGCGGCGCTGGCCTTGGTCAGCATGCTCTTGAACGCGTCGCTGGAAATCTCCAGCAGCAGCCCGGCTTCGCCCGAGTGCACCAGCACGGTCGGCTCACGCAACAGGCTTTCTTCGTAGAGGCAGGGAGAGCTGGTCAGCGGCGGCAGGCCGGGCAGCAGGCTCAGGCTGTGCTTGCCGAGCATGCGCTCCAGGCGCTCCGGCGACACGGCCGTGAGGCGCCGACCGGTGAGCTCGGCGAGGCGATTAAGGTCCAGCAACTGGTTCTGTGGAAACAGCACCATGAGTGCACCCACGGCATCATCGAGCAGTACGGCTTGAACCTTCTGCGCCGGGTTCAGGCCGGGGCGTTCGGTAACTTCCGTGTAGCTGATGGCGAGCTTTGCAAGCAGCGTCCGAATCACCGAGGGTGCAGTCGGTGGGGCTGTGGCGAGGGCAACTTCTGACATGGCCTGAATCCAATTTCCTACAGTCATTGGAGTATAACCAGCTTGATACAAGTGAGGGTTGTCTAAGTGAGTCAGCCGTCACACTTGGCCGTATTGCTGCCCATGTCTCAGCCAGCGATCCAGCAGCGGGCTGACGTGTTCCGGCCAACGCTCCAGTAACGCCTGGGCCGCGTCGCGCACGGCGGGCAGCAAGTCGGCATCGCGCATCAGGTCGGCGACCTTGAATTGCAGCAGGCCGGTCTGGCGGGTGCCGAGCATCTCGCCGGGGCCGCGCAGTTCGAGGTCTTTTTCGGCGATCACGAAGCCGTCGTTGGTTTCGCGCATGATCCCCAGGCGCTGGCGACCGATCTGCGACAGCGGCGGGTGGTACAGCAGCACACAGTGGCTGGCGGCGCTGCCCCGGCCGACGCGGCCGCGCAATTGGTGCAGTTGCGCCAGGCCCAGGCGCTCGGGGTTCTCGATGATCATCAGGCTGGCGTTGGGGACGTCGACGCCGACTTCGATCACCGTGGTCGCCACCAGCAATTGCAGGTTGCCGGCCTTGAACTCGGCCATTACCGCGGCCTTTTCCACCGGCTTCATGCGACCGTGAATCAGCCCGACCTTGAGTTCACCCAAGGCGCTGGTGAGGTCTTCATAGGTGGTTTCGGCGGCCTGGCAGGTCAGCTCTTCGGATTCTTCGATCAGCGTGCACACCCAATACGCCTGACGGCCTTCGGCGCAGGCGCCGCGTACCCGTTCGATGACTTCGACGCGGCGGGTGTCGGTGACCAGCACGGTGTTGACCGGCGTTCGGCCCGGCGGCAGTTCGTCGAGGATCGAAGTGTCGAGGTCGGCGTAGGCGCTCATGGCCAGGGTGCGCGGGATCGGTGTGGCGGTCATGATCAACTGGTGCGGGCTCATGCGGCCGCCCACGCCTTTCTGGCGCAGGGCCAGGCGCTGCTGCACACCGAAGCGGTGCTGTTCGTCGATGATCACCAGCGCCAGATTCTTGAACTTCACTTCGTCCTGGAACAACGCGTGGGTGCCCACCACCATCGGGGCGCCGGCGGCGATCTGCTCCAGGGCGGCTACGCGGTTCTTGCCCTTGAGCTTGCCGGCCAGCCACGCGACTTCCAGGCCCAGCGGTTCGAGCCAGCGCTTGAAGGTGATGAAGTGCTGCTCGGCGAGAATCTCGGTGGGCGCCATCAGCGCCACCTGATAGCCGGCTTCGAGGGCCTGCAACGCGGCGAGGGCGGCGACCACGGTTTTACCCGCGCCCACGTCGCCCTGGATCAGCCGCAGCATCGGTTCTTTCTGGCTCAGGTCGTAGGCGATTTCATTGCCGACCCGTTGCTGGGCGCCCGTCGGTGCAAACCCCAGGTTGGCCAGGTATTGCGCAGGCAGGCGCTTGGCCTTGGGCATGGCCGGCGCGCGCAGCGAACGCATGCTCTCGCGCAGGCGCTGCTGGGACAGTTGATGGGTCAGCAGTTCTTCGAACGCCAGGCGATGCTGGGCCCAGTGATGACCGAGAGCCAACTCGTCGACGTCGGCGTCGGCGGGTGGGTGATGCAGGTAGCGGATCGCATCATCCAGCGGCGCCAGTTGATAGTCGCGCGCCAGTTCCTGGGGCAGCCAGTCGGGCAGGCTTTTTGGCCCGAGCATCGTCAGAGTCTGCATGCACAGTTGGCGCAAGCGCTGCTGGGTCAGGCCCTCGGTGAGCGGGTAAATTGGCGTGAGGGTGGTGTCTACCGGCGGCGGTTCGTCGCCGGTAATCGCGCGGTATTCCGGGTGATAGATTTCCAGCCCCGAAGCACCGGGCCGGGCTTCGCCGTAGCAGCGCACGCGGGTACCACGCTTGAGGCCTTCCTTCTGGGCGTTGCTGAAGTGGTAGAAGCGCAGGCTCAGGCCGCCGGTGCCGTCTTGCAGGCGCACGACCAAACTGCGGCGCTTGCCCATCACCACGTCGGCGCCGCTGACGGTGCCTTCAACCACGGCGTCCTGCCCAGGGCGCAAGTGGGCGATGGGCACCACGCGGGTGCGGTCCTGGTAACGCAGGGGCAGGTGGAACAGCACGTCCTGGAGATTTTCCAGCCCGACCTTGGCCAACTTCTCGGCCATGGCCTCCCCGACACCCTTGAGTGCCGTCACCGATACCTGCGACAGCTCAGTCATACCGTTACTTAGCTCGCAGCAGGCGGCTTGGCCACCGAACACAGGCGGATCGAGTCGGCGAGGATTTCAATCGCTTTCGGACGCGGGAAGCTCGCACGCCAGGCAATCGCCACGGTGCGGAACGGTACCGGCGGCGTCAGTGGGCGCACGGCGATCACGCCGGGGGCGTAGTGATGGCTGTCGACCGCCGACAGCGGCAGGATAGAGATACCCAGGCCGGAGGCAACCATGTGGCGAATGGTTTCCAGGGAGCTGGATTCCACGGTGGTGTGCTTGGCGCCGTCGTTGCCCTTGGTCAGGGTCGGGCAGGCTTCCAGCACCTGGTCGCGGAAGCAATGGCCTTCGCCCAGCAACAGCAGGCTCTTGTCGTTGAGCAGGCCCGCGTCGATGGTGTCTTTCTGCGTCCATGGGTGGGACGCCGGCATCAGCACGTAGAACGGCTCATCGTAGAGCGGCAGCGTCAGCACATCCGCCTCGTTGAACGGCAGGGCGATGATGATCGCGTCCAGCTCGCCGTTGCGCAGTTTGTCGCGCAGCACGTGGGTGAAGTTTTCTTCGATATACAGCGGCATCTGCGGCGCGACGCGGTGCAGTTGCGGAATCAAGTGCGGGAACAGGTACGGGCCGACGGTGTAGATGGCGCCGACTTTCAGCGGGGCGGTCAGTTGGTTCTTGCCGGCCTGGGCCAGCTCGCGAATGCTTTGGGCCTGTTCCAGAACCTTCTGGGCCTGGGCGACGATGCCTTCGCCGACGGGCGTCAGGCGCACGGCGCTTTTGCTGCGCTCGAAAATCAGCACACCGAGTTCGTCTTCAAGCTTCTTCACACCCACCGACAGCGTCGGCTGGCTGACGTGGCAACGCTCGGCCGCGTGGCCGAAGTGCTGCTCTTGGGCGAGGGTAACGATGTAGCGTAATTCTGTAAGAGTCATAGCGGGCGTCCATGAGGTTGCGGGCCAAGCATACCGGCTGCAATCGATAGACGCACGTTATCAGACAGCGTAGGGGCCGCAACACCGGTTAATCGGGTATCGCCGCCCCGTATTTCACTTTTGCGGGTACTTGAAGGTGAAGGTTTCGGTGAAGGGAGCCCACCATTCAGGCACGCCGGTTTCCTTGTCTACATGGTGGAAGAAGCCCTTGATCTGTGGGCTTTCATAGCGCAACACCACGGTGTAGGTGCCGGGGCCGTCCATTTTCACGTTGTTGGCGTAGTGGGCGCCGTCTTTGGCCACCATCGGCAACAGCGTGCCGATTTCCTTGTAGTCGGGCGAGCCCTCCTTGACCAGTGAGTAGCTGATGGTCAGGTAGGGCACCCACTCACCGTTGGACAGGCCGTATTTGTTGTCGGCGGTGGCGTGCACATCGGTTTCAAGGTGTACCGAGTCCTTGCTCATCACCATGCCTGGCGGCATGGGCGCCATTTCGATGCCCACCAAGTACGAGGAGGCGATCTCCATGTCATTGATCTGCACCGGTCCGCCAATCGGGTATTCGCGGGCTTGGGCGAGGGAGGAAGCGGCCACGGCGCTGACGAGCAGCAGTGCGGCGGCGAAGGGGTTGCGCAGGTGTTTCATGGTGGGGCTCCTGGGGCGGTTAATGTGATTGTGTCGGGCGTGAATGCAGTAAACGGTTACCCAGCACCAGGAGCGAGAGGGTGACGAGCCACGCCACCAATTGAACGCCCAGAGGTCGGTCGGTGTAGCCCACCAGCGCGGTCAATGCGCGGCCGGTGAGGCTGCCATCGGAGACCAGCCAGGAGGTGTCCCAGAGCTGGTAGCCCCAGGCGGGAATCAGGTCGATACCGGCGAGGATCGCGGCGGCCCGGCCAGCCATGCCGGCGGCAAGCAAGGCGATCATCCAGCCGGTAATCGAGAACAGGCGCTTGAGGCTGATGGCGACCAGGCCGCGGTACATCAGCCAGGACAGCGCGGCGCCGGCGACGATGCCGAGCACGCCGCCGGCCAGCATTGACAGTGGGTCTGTCTGGCTGGAGGCGGCGATGCCATAGAGGAACAGCACGATTTCCGAGCCTTCGCGCAGCACGGCCACGGTGATGACCACGGCCAGGGCCCAGAGTGATTTTTCACCCTTGAGTACTGAATTGCCGGCGCTGCGCAGTTGGGTCGCCAGCTCGCGACCATGACTGGCCATCCACAGGTTGTGCCAGCCCAGCATGACCACGGCGACCACCAGGATGGCCGCGTTGAAAATTTCCTGGCCGAAGCCTTGCAGCGCCTGGGTGATTGCGCCGGTAAACAGCGCCAAGATGCCGGCACCGAGCACGCCGGCTGCGATTCCGCCGCCAATGAACAGCCCACGTCTTGCCAGGCCCTGAGTGGCGGCCATCACGATGCCCACCACAATCCCGGCTTCCAGCACTTCTCGAAACACGATCAACAGACAGGCCAGCATGGCTTACTCCTTGGCCGCGACGGCGGTGACCGTGCCTTTGGCCTGGTCGGGGTGGTAGTCATCGAAGAAGGTGTAGGTGCCGGGATGCAGCGGGCCGGCAAACACCGTGATGGTGTTGCCGGGGACAATGATTTTTTCGAATTTCATGTCGTAGCTTTCGAACTCGTCGACGCTTTCATCATGGCTGGTGAGTTGAATGCGAAAGCGCTCACCGGCCGGCACCTCGAACGTCGAGGGGCTGAAGGTGTGGTTCTGAATGACCAGGGTGACCAGCTGATCCGCCTGTGCAGCGACGGGTAAAGCCAGTAGGAGGAGAGCCAGCCGGGCAAGGTTGGGCATGCCGAATGTCCGCTAATGAGAACTATTCGCGGATAATTAGCGTTGTCTTTAATTGTTACAAGTGAAGATCGAGTTAGGTGTCGATTCGTTCAAGCCTGGTTCAGGTTGCGGTGATGCGGGGGGAGGGAGCAACAGCCGTGGGCACCCGAGAGTGCCCACGGTGGGGGTTAGCGGCGACGTTTTTCGATGTTGTAAACGAATGGTGCAACGATCTCGATGCTCCCGCCTTTCAACATGTCGGCCGGTGGCTTGGGCAGCGGCTGGGCACGACGGATCATGTCGAGGGTGGCGCGGTCCAGGTCGGCGTTGCCGGAGCGGCCCACCAGTTCGTAGGACAGCACGTTGCCATCGGCATCCACCACGAAACGCAGGCGGTTCAGGCCTTCCTTGCCACGCGCCTGGGCGCCCGGCGGGTACTTCTTGTACTTCTGCAGGTGGCCCAGCAGGGTACTTTCCCAGGTGGCCTTGGCCGCGATCTGCTGCGGTGAAGGGCCCGGTTGTGGCTGGGCGGATTTTTCCGTAGGCGCGTTGTTCTGCGGAGTTTCGCTCGGCGGCTCTTCGGAAGGTTTTTCCTTGGGCGGATCGGGCTTTTTCTCCACAGGCTTGGGCGGCTGTGGTTTTGGCTTGGGCTTGACCGGCTTTGGCACCTGGATCGTCGGCTTAGGTGCCTCGGCCAGTTTCGGCAATGGCAGCTCTTCGACTGGCGCAGGCGGCTGTGGCGGCGTGATCACCTTCGGCGGGGCCGGAGGTGGCGGCGCCGGCATCGGTGCCAGGTCGATGACCATGGCGGCCGGAGGCAGCTGGACCATATGTGGCGCCGACCACTGGAGCGCGATGATGATCGCGACGGCGTGGACGCCCAGCACGACGGCAAGGCTGGTGCCATAACGCGTCAGTTTGTGGCGCGTCGTGATCATTTCTTGGCTGCCGTCTCAAGTCCGACCAGGCCTACCTTGAGGTAGCCGGCCGCCCGCAGGGCATCCATCACGCTCATCAGGTCGCCGTAGTCCACGCCCTTGTCGGCCTGGAAGAAGATGGTCGTGTCTTTCTTGCCCTGGGTCTTGGCGTCGAGCACCGCGCCCAGGGTGTCGGATTTGACTTCTTCTTCGCCCAGGAACAGACGCTGGTCCGCCTTCACGCTGAGGAATATCGGTTTCTCCGGCCGCGGCGCAGGTTTCGCGCTGGAAGCGGGAAGGTCGACCTTGATATCCACGGTGGCCAACGGTGCTGCCACCATGAAGATGATCAGCAGCACCAGCATCACGTCGATAAACGGCGTGACGTTGATTTCGTGGTTCTCGACGAGCTCGTCGTCGCCTTGATTCAAATGCAGGCCCATGGCCGATTACCCCACTTTCACCATATGCGGTTGCGAGCTGCGCTCGGAAGGCAGGTGATCGAGGTCACGGCTGACCAGCAACAGGACTTCTGCCGAAGCGTCCGACACCTGCGCCTTGTAGCCGGCGATCGAACGGGCGAAGACGTTGTAGATCACCACCGCAGGAATCGCGGCAACCAGGCCCAGTGCGGTTGCCAGCAGGGCTTCGGCGATGCCGGGCGCCACGACGGCGAGGTTGGTGGTCTGGGTTTTGGCGATGCCGATGAAGCTGTTCATGATGCCCCACACGGTACCGAACAGGCCGACGAAGGGCGCGGTGGAACCGATGGTGGCCAGCACGCCGGTGCCGTTGCTCATGTTGCGACCGCAGGCGGCAACCAGGCGCTCAAGACGGAAACTGACGCGTTCCTTGATGCCTTCCTTTTCACGGGTGTTGGCAGACAGGCGCATCTCTTCGAGTGCGTCGTGAACCAGCAGGTGCGCCAGGGTGCCCTTCTTCGCCGCGCTTTCGCTGGCTTCTTTCAGGGTGGTGGCTTTTTTCAGGTGGACGATTTCAGTGCGCAGGCGACGCTTGGCGCCCAGCAGTTCGAAGCCCTTGGCGATCCAGATGGTCCAGGTGATGATCGAAGCGATGGCCAGGCCGATCATCACGATCTTCACGATGATGTCAGCGTTCTGGTACATGCCCCAGGGCGACAGGTCGTGGGCCATGCCCAGGCTGTTGTCTTCTTCCAGCACGACGCCGGAATCGTCAGCCGGAGCACCTTCGGCGGCCAGGGCCGGGTCGGTCGCGGCCGGTGCGGCGGCTGGCGCAGGAGCGTTTTGCTCTGTAGCTGGCGCGCTCGCTGCAGGCGGTGCGGCCGGCGCGGTGTTGTCGGCGAACGCGGCGGTCGGTGCCAGCAGGACGCTGAACAGCACTGCAGCAATCGCACGCCAGGCGCGGGATGGGCTGTGAGGCTTGGTTGGCGAAGCGGGGGATGTATTGCGTGTCATGCTGGCCGGACCTGAGAGAAAAAATGAGTGAGCGTCCTTCCAGACCGTAACGGGTCGAGGACAAATGGGCGGTTATTATTGCAAGTAATTCTTGTTAACAGAAGTAATACAGTTACTTTATTTGTCGTTTTGCTGGCCGCTGGTCATCTGCGGGGGCTAACCTTGACCTTTAAGAACGGAGTTTTGTGATGTCTGCGCCTTCTGTGGTGATTGCCGGTTGCGGCGATGTCGGTAGCCGTCTGGCCACCCAATTGCTGGCCCAGGGCTGGGAGGTTCATGGCCTGCGGCGGGATATTTCGCGCCTTCCCAAGGGCGTTATCGGGATTGCCGGCGACCTGTTCAATGAAGACTGCCCCGATACCTGGCCGGTGGGCGGGGTGGATTACCTGGTGTATTGCGCGGCCGCCACCGATCACGACGAGGCGGGTTATCGTGCGGCATACGTGCAAGGGTTGCGGCATGTGCTGGAGTGGCTGAACGACTACGGCCAGGAGCCCAGGCACCTGCTGTTTGTGTCCAGCAGCAGTGTGTATGGGCAGCAGAACGGTGAGTGGGTCGACGAAAGCTCCGAGACCAAGGCAGGCGGTTATTCCGGCCAAGTCATGCTGGAAGCCGAGCAAGTGGCGTTGAATAGCGGCATTCCCGCGAGCGTGGTGCGCCTCACCGGTATCTATGGCCCGGGCCGGGAATGGCTGCTGAGCCAAGTGCGCCAGGGCTATCGCGTGGCGATTGATCCGCCTTTATATGGCAACCGGATTCACGCGGATGACGCGGCGGGTTTGCTGGCGTTTTTGCTGCAGCACGTGGAGCAGGGCGGTGTGCTGGATAAGTGCTACATCGGCGTCGACGACGCTCCGGCCCCGCTGGCCGAGGTGGTTGCCTGGTTGCGCGAGTACCTTGGCGTGACCGAATGGGCCGAGAACGCCAGCGTGCGACGCGCCGGTAGCAAGCAGTGCAGCAACGCCCGGGCCAAGGCGTTGGGCTGGGTGCCGCGTTATCCGAGTTATCGCGAAGGGTATGCGGCGATCCTGGAGGGTTGATCGCGGCGTGAAGAAAAAGGAGCCTGAGGGCTCCTTTTTTGCGTCACTGTTTTTCCAGCAACCACTGTCGTGGCCCGGGGGTAAACGAGGGTACCTCGTCGGCCTGGGCGGTGTTGATCGCCTGGAAGATCTCCAGTTGCTTGCCCTTGCGCGCAAAGATCCACGGGTTGCCCTGGCCGTTCAACTGTAGCCAGATACTGTCGTAGCCGCCGCTCATGGAGGCGCAATCGCCCGCCAGGCACAGCGAGTACTGATCGGCGCCGGGCAAGCCGGTCACCTGGCCATTGGCCTGGAACTGTACGGTGGCGCCTTCGCCAGTGCCGCTGCTGATTTTCCAGGTGCCGCCCATGTAGGCGGCGTACAGGGTGCGTTCGAAGTTGGCACCCAGTGGCGCGCCTTCGGGGGCTGGATCCTTGGCACGGGCGAACAGTTGCTCGGGCTCGTTATCATTGGCCCCTTGCAGCAGCAGCTTGCCTTTACGCTTGAGTTCAGTGGCGGAGCTGCCGTAGAAATCGACACTCCAGGCGCCGGATTTTTCACCCAGCAATTTGCCTTCAGCTACTTCAAAACCGTTGTAGTAGCGGGCCTGGGACGCTTTGGTGTTCACCTCCCATTCGAGGTTCGGACCATAGCTCTGCAGGGCTTCACGCAAAGGGCCGCCCTTGGCTGCCGCGTCGATGGCGGCCTGGTTGATCCAGGTGCCGCTCACATCCAGGTCGGCGGGATTGCTGGCGCAGCCGCCGAGCAACAGGGCGAGCAACGAAGAGGCAACGAGCGCTTTGCGCATTACGAAATCCTTCCAAGAACCAATTCGGCGCAGCCTTCCCGTGGAAGCGCTGCGCCGGATGTTTTACTCGATGACCAGAATGGCGTCCATCTCAACCTGCGCGCCCTTTGGCAGGGCGGCAACGCCGATGGCGGCGCGGGCTGGGTACGGCTGTTCGAAGTACTTGCCCATGATCTCGTTGACCTTGGCGAAGTGGCTCAGGTCGGTGAGGAAGATGTTCAGTTTGACGATGTCCTTGAACGAACCGCCCGCAGCTTCGGCAACCGACTTCAGGTTTTCGAAGACCTGGATGGTCTGGGCTTCAAAGCCTTCAACCAGCTCCATGGTTTTTGGGTCCAGTGGAATCTGGCCGGACATGTAGACGGTATTGCCCGCCTTGATCGCCTGGGAATAAGTACCGATTGCTGCTGGTGCCTTGTCGCTGGTGATAACAGTCTTGGTCATGAATGACTCCTTGTAATGGATGGGCTAGGCGCGCATGCGGGTGATGCGGATGACCCCGGTCAGGGCGCGCAGTTTCTTGATCACGCGGGCCAGGTGCACGCGATCGTGCACGCTGACCACCAGTTGGACCACGCTGATGCGGCCATCGCGTTCGTCCATGCTGATTTTCTCGATATTGCCGTCGGCCGCGTTCACGCTGCTGGCCAGCAGGGCGATCAGGCCGCGCTGGTGTTCCAGCTCGACCCGCAGCTCGACGTTGAATTCGCCAGTGACATCCTTGGCCCACGAAAGCTGGATGCATTTCTCGGGGTTGTGGCGGATTTCACTGATGTTGCGGCAGTTGTCCAGGTGCACCACCATGCCTTTGCCCGCAGACAGGTGGCCGACAATCGGGTCGCCCGGTATCGGCGTGCAGCACTTGGCGTAGCTGAGCACCAGGCCTTCGGTGCCGCGAATCGCCAGCGGGCCTTCGGGGCTTGGCAACTGTTCGCCTTCGCCCAGCAAGCGGCGCGCGACCACATAGGCCATGCGGTTGCCCAGGCCGATGTCTTCCAGCAAGTCTTCGATCAGTTCCTGGCGGTACTCGTGCAACATCGCCTGCACGCGTTCGGCCGGGATCTTGTCCAGTGAGCTGTCGAAGCCGTTGAGCACCTTGTTCAGCAGGCGTTCGCCCAGGCTGATGGACTCGGAACGGCGTTGCAGTTTCAGGGCATGACGGATGTGGGTGCGAGCCTTGCCGGTGACCACAAAGTTGAGCCAGGCCGGGTTCGGGCGCGCGCCCGGTGCGCTGACGATCTCCACCGTGGAACCGCTTTGCAGCGGTTCCGACAGCGGGGCCAGCCGACGATTGATCCGACAGGCTATGCAGCTGTTACCCACGTCGGTGTGCACCGCGTAGGCAAAGTCGACCGCCGTGGAGCCTTTGGGCAGCTCCATGATCCGGCCTTTGGGCGTGAACACGTAGACCTCGTCCGGGAACAGGTCGATCTTCACGCTTTCGATAAATTCCAGGGAGTTGCCGGCACGTTGCTGCATTTCCAGCACGCCCTTGACCCACTGACGGGCGCGGGCATGGGTGCCTTTTGGCTGCTCGTCGCCGGTGGATTTGTACAGCCAATGGGCGGCGATGCCGTTGTTGGCCATCTCTTCCATTTCGCGGGTGCGGATCTGGATCTCGATCGGCACCCCGTGCATACCGAACAGCGTGGTATGCAGCGACTGGTAGCCGTTGGCCTTGGGAATCGCGATGTAATCCTTGAAGCGTCCCGGCAGGGGCTTGTACAAATTATGTACAGCACCCAGCACGCGGTAGCAGGTATCGACCTTGTCGACGATGATCCGGAACGCGTACACGTCCATGATCTCGTTGAAGGCCCGGCGCTTGCCGCGCATCTTCTTGTAGATGCCGTAGATGTGTTTCTGCCGGCCGCTGACTTCGCCCTCGATCTCATCGATCGCCAGGCAATGGCTCAGGGATTCTTCGATCTTGTTGACGATTTCCTTGCGATTGCCCCGGGCGCGTTTCACTGCCTGGTAGATGCGCGCGGAACGCATCGGGTGCATGGCCTTGAAGCCGAGGTCTTCGAACTCGATACGAATGGCGTGCATGCCCAGCCGGTTGGCGATGGGCGCGTAGATTTCCAGGGTTTCCTTGGCGATGCGCCGGCGTTTTTCACCGGACAGCACTTCCAGCGTGCGCATGTTGTGCAGCCGGTCGGCCAGCTTGACCAGGATCACCCGGATGTCCCGGGCCATGGCCATGGCCATCTTCTGGAAGTTTTCCGCCTGGGCTTCGGCCTTGGTCTCGAAGTTCATTTGGGTCAGTTTGCTGACCCCGTCGACCAGTTCGGCCACGGTTTCGCCAAATTGCGCACTGAGCGCTTCCTTGGCAATGCCGGTGTCTTCGATCACGTCATGCAGCATCGCGGCCATCAGGCTCTGATGGTCCATGTGCATGTCGGCAAGAATATTGGCCACGGCAAGAGGATGCGTGACATACGCCTCGCCACTGCGGCGGCGTTGGCCGTCGTGGGCTTGTTCGGCGTAGAAATACGCTCGGCGGACCAGGTTGACCTGGTCTGGGCCGAGGTAGGTCGATAAGCGATCGGCGAGGGCGTCTATGCTCGGCAAAGTATTAACTCCTGCCGTTGGCTGTGACCCCGCGCCGTGCTACGTCGACCAGGCATAGGCTTAGACGGCCTCGTTGGACTCGTCCTCGAACGCTGCGAACAGCGGTTCGTCTTCAACGATTTCGGCGTTGGCGATGAACTCGTAGCTCATCAGGCCTTCAGCGATTTCACGCAGGGCTACAACGGTAGGCTTGTCGTTTTCCCACTGGACCAGGGGCTCTTTGCCGCCAGTCGCCAGTTGACGGGCACGCTTGGTAGAGAGCATGACCAGCTCAAAGCGGTTATCCACGTGTTCTAGGCAGTCTTCAACGGTTACGCGGGCCATGGTATTCCTCGGAGCGAATGCAATATGCGCGCTGCCCGGTTGGGCGAGCGGACTGAACAGTTTAAAAAATCACCAGCGTTTAGGGAAGCGCTGATTTTTCGCAGGCCATCGCAAACGCGCTACAAGTGCCAATGTAAAGCCCCTGCAGCGGTTTTGGGAAGAGCCAATCAGCCGAGCAGTTCGGCCAATAATTTGCCGAAACGCTGCTGCTGACGCTTTTGCTGGAGCTGATTGGCGCGGAAAATCGCTTTCAGATCGTCCAGCGCGTGAGCGAAATCGTCGTTGATGATCAGGTAGTCGTAGTCGACGTAGTGGCTCATTTCACTGACGGCTTCACGCATGCGACCTTCGATGATCTCGTCGCTGTCCTGGCCACGATTGGTCAGGCGCTGGTGCAACGCTTCCAGCGAAGGCGGCAGGATGAAGATCGAGCGAGCTTTGGGCATCAGCTGGCGCACTTGCTCGGCGCCCTGCCAGTCGATTTCCAGGATCAGGTCGTGGCCTTCGTCCAGGGTCTGCTGCAGGTGGCTTTGCGAGGTGCCGTAGAGGTTGCCGAAGACCTCGGCGCGCTCCAGGAAATCACCGTGCTCGATCATCTTGACGAACTCGGTGCGCTCGACGAAGTGGTAGTGCACGCCGTTCACTTCACCCGGGCGCATGGCGCGGGTGGTGTGGGATACCGAGATGCGGATCTGCTCGTCAGCGTCGGTCAGGGCCTTGACCAGGCTGCTTTTGCCCGCGCCCGATGGGGCGGAAATGATGTACAGGGTGCCGGTGCTGTGGGTCATGTCAGGGTGCCTTACTCGATATTCTGTACTTGTTCGCGCATTTGCTCGATCAACACTTTGAGGTTGACCGCCGCCTGGGTACTGCGCGGATCAAAGGCTTTGGAGCCCAGTGTATTGGCTTCGCGGTTGAGTTCCTGCATCAGGAAGTCCAGGCGCCGACCGGCGGCACCGGCAGACTTGAGCACGCGGCGCACTTCCAGGATGTGGGTGCTCAGGCGGTCGAGTTCTTCGGCCACGTCGCTTTTTTGCGCCAGCAGGACCATCTCTTGCTCCAGGCGCACCGGATCCAGTTCGGCCTGCATGTCGGCGAAGCGGTCCAGGACCTTCTGGCGCTGGGTGGCAAGCATCTGCGGCACCAGTTCGCGCAGGGTCACCACGTCTTCTTCAATGGAGGTCAGGCGGTCGCTGATCAGGCGGGCCAGTTCGGCCCCTTCACGCTCGCGGCCGGCCTTGAGTTCTTTCAAGCCTTGGTTGAACAGGGTCAGCGCCTCGGCGTTCAACGCCTGTGGGTCAGTGGCGTCGGCCACCAGCACGCCGGGCCAGGCCAGGACTTCCAGCGGGTTGATGGCGGCAGGCTGCTTGATCAGGCCGGCGATGGTTTCGGCGGCGGCGACCAATTGGGCGGCGCGCTCGCGATCCACCTGCAACGGCTTGCCGGTGGTTTCCTCGGTAAAGCGCAGGGTGCATTCCAGCTTGCCGCGGGAGATGCCCTGGCGCAGTGCCTCACGAACCGCGCCTTCGAGGTCGCGAAACGATTCCGGCAGGCGCAGGTGCGGCTCCAGGTAGCGGCTGTTGACCGAGCGCAATTCCCAGCTCAGGGTGCCTTGGACGCCGGCTTTTTCGACGCGGGCGAAGGCGGTCATGCTGTGCACCATGGAGGTACCTCGCGATGCAGTCCCGCAAACAGGCGGGCTGATGGGTAGATTGAAGCCGACAGGCTGCGAAGGCGCAGGATTGTAGCTCAAGGGGACGGGTGGCCCCAAACAGTGGCTTCGGTGCCCGGGTTTGTAACAGGATTTTTTAGCCGTGCCGATCAGGGCTGGCGGCTCTATAATGCTCGGCAGTTTTTCGTCCTCCGTACAGGTATCCCCTATGAAACGTCCAAGTGGTCGCGCTGCCGATCAGCTCCGCTCGATCCGCATCACCCGCAACTACACCAAACACGCCGAGGGATCTGTACTGGTCGAGTTTGGCGATACCAAGGTTATCTGCACCGTCAGCGTCGAAAACGGCGTGCCGCGTTTCCTCAAGGGCCAGGGCCAGGGTTGGTTGACCGCCGAATACGGCATGCTGCCGCGCGCCACCGGCGAGCGTAACCAGCGTGAAGCCAGCCGTGGCAAGCAAGGCGGCCGCACCCTGGAAATCCAGCGCCTGATCGGTCGCTCCCTGCGTGCAGCCCTGGACATGTCCAAGCTGGGCGACGTGACCCTGTACGTCGACTGCGACGTGATCCAGGCCGACGGTGGTACCCGTACCGCCTCCATCACCGGCGCCATGGTTGCCCTGGTCGACGCGCTCAAAGTCATCAAGAAACGTGGCGGCCTGAAAGGCGGCGATCCGCTCAAGCAGATGATCGCGGCTGTATCGGTCGGCATGTATCAGGGCGAGCCGGTGCTGGATCTGGACTATCTTGAAGATTCGGCTGCCGAGACCGACCTGAACGTGGTGATGACCAGCACCGGTGGTTTCATCGAAGTGCAGGGCACCGCCGAAGGCGCGCCATTCCAGCCGGCGGACCTGAATGCCATGCTGGCCCTGGCCCAGAAGGGCATGACCGAAATCTTCGAACTGCAGAACGCCGCATTGGCCGACTGATTCAATCCCAAGGAGCGACGCCATGAGTGACAGCCAACTTCCACTGCCGACACCGTCCAAGGAAGTTCGCCAGTGGGCGATGCTCTGTCATTTTGCGGCGTTCTTCGGGCTGATATTCCCGTTCGGCAGCCTGCTGGGGCCCTTGATTCTCTGGCAGGTGAAGAAGGATGCAGACCCGTTCATTGATGACCAGGGCAAGGAAGCGCTGAATTTCCAGATCACCGTGGGCATTGCCTGGGCGGTCTGCTTCCTGCTGGGTTTTATCGTGATCGGCTTCGTGTTGATGACCGTGCTGGTGATCGGCGCGGTGGTGATGACGATCATTGCGGGCATCAAGGCCAACAAGGGCGTGGCTTATCGTTATCCGTGGACATTGCGGTTGATCAAATAACCACCGCCCACAAAAAAACCGACAGCGATGTCGGTTTTTTTGTGCCTGGAAAAAGACCTTAGATGGTCAAGGTCCAGTCGTAGTCCACGATCAGCGGCGCGTGCTGCGAGAAGCGCGGCTGGCGTGGCAGACGTGCGCTGCGCACGAAGCGACGCAAGCCTGGCGTCAGCAGCTGGTAGTCAAAACGCCAGCCGAGGTTGAGCATCTCGGCCTGTTCGTTATCCGGCCACCAGCTGTACTGGTCGCCTTCGCGGCTGACTTCCCGCAGGGCATCGACATAGCCCATGTTGCCGACAATCTCGTCCATCCAGGCCCGTTCCGGCGCCAGGAAGCCCGGGGATTGCTGGCTGTCGCGCCAGTTCTTGATATCCAGCTTCTGTTGCGCCACGTACAGCGAGCCACAGTAAATGTACTCGCGACGTTTGCGCCGCTGTTTATCCAGATAACGGGCGAAGTCGTCCATTAGCTTGAACTTCTGGTTCAAGTCTTCATCGCCATTCTGCCCTGATGGAAGCAGCAAGGTCGCAATGCTGACCTTATCGAAATCGGCTTGCAGGTAGCGCCCGTAGCGGTCGGCTGTCTCGAAGCCGAGGCCGCTGATGACCGCCTTGGGTTGCAACCGCGAATACAAAGCCACGCCGCCTTGGGCGGGAACTTCGGCATCACAGGCATAAAGGAAGTAGCCATCCAGTTGGAAGGCTGGGTCGTCCAGTTCAAAGGCGGAGGCGCGGGTGTCCTGCAGGCAGATGACGTCGGCATTCTGGGCTTGCAGCCAACTGAGCAAACCACGCTCGACTGCAGCCTGAATACCATTGACGTTCACACTGATGATCCGCATAAATGGCCCCAAAAATCGCGTGCGTGTATGATACACGCCGTCTACCTAATTAGCTAAATCCGTGGTATCTGAGGCTTTTTTCATGCAGGCGTATCAACGCGATTTTATTCGTTTTGCCATCGATCGCGGCGTATTGCGCTTCGGTGAGTTCACTTTGAAGTCCGGGCGCACCAGCCCTTACTTCTTCAATGCCGGCCTTTTCAACTCGGGTTCTGCCCTGGCGCAGCTGGGTCGTTTCTATGCGGCCGCCATCGTTGAAAGCGGCATTTCCTTCGACGTGCTGTTCGGCCCTGCCTACAAAGGCATCCCCCTGGCGGCCGCGACCGCCGTGGCGTTGGCTGAACATCACGAGCTGGATCTGCCTTGGTGCTTCAACCGCAAGGAAGCCAAGGCCCACGGCGAAGGCGGCAGCCTGGTGGGTGCGCCGCTCAAGGGCGACGTGCTGATCATCGACGACGTGATCACTGCCGGTACGGCGATTCGCGAAGTGATGCAGATCATCGCTTCCCAGGACGGCGCCAAGGCGGCCGGCGTGTTGATCGCGCTGAACCGCCAGGAGCGCGGCAACGGTGAATTGTCGGCGATCCAGGAAGTGGAACGTGATTTCGCGATTCCGGTGGTGAGCATCGTGTCCCTGAACCAGGTGTTGCAGTTCCTGGAAGATGACCCGCAGCTCAAGCAGCATTTGCCGGCGGTCAAGGCTTATCGCGAGCAGTTCGGCGTTTAGAAGATCCATGTGGGAGCGGGCTTGCTCGCGAATACGGCTTGTCAGTTGATATATGTGTCGACTGACCCGCCGCTTTCGCGAGCAAGCCCGCTCCCACATTTTTAGACCGAGTACATAGAAAAGGCCCCGTTCAATCGAATTGAACGGGGCCTTTTTGTTTACCAGCGCTTAGGGGCGCTTGCGGTTGCTGATCAGGGTACCCACACCGGTATCGGTGAAGATTTCCAGCAGGATCGCATTCGGCACCCGGCCATCCAGGATCAACGAGCTGCCAACGCCGCCTTGCACCGCTTCCAGCGCGCAGCGGATCTTCGGCAGCATGCCGCCGTAGATGGTGCCGTCGGCGATCAGGTCGTCCACTTGCTGGGTCGTCAGGCCGGTCAAGACCTTGCCTTCCTTGTCCATCAAGCCGGCGATGTTGGTGAGCAGCATCAGCTTCTCGGCCTTCAGCGCCTCGGCCACCTTGCCGGCCACGAGGTCGGCGTTGATGTTGTAGGACTCACCGTTGGCACCGACACCGATCGGCGCGATCACCGGAATGAAATCGCCTTTCACCAGCAGGTTCAGCAGGTCGGTGTTGATGCCGATCACTTCGCCCACCTGGCCGATGTCGATGATTTCCGGCTGGGTCATCTCCGGGGTCTTGCGGGTCACGGTGAGCTTCTTCGCCCGGATCAGTTCGGCGTCCTTGCCGGTCAGGCCGATGGCGCTGCCGCCATGGCGGTTGATCAGGTTGACGATGTCTTTGTTCACCTGGCCGCCCAGGACCATCTCCACCACGTCCATGGTCTGGGCGTCGGTTACACGCATGCCGTCGATGAAGTGACTCTCGATGGACAGGCGCTTGAGCAGGTCACCGATTTGCGGGCCGCCACCGTGTACCACCACCGGGTTGATCCCGACGGCTTTCATCAACACGATGTCGCGGGCAAAGCCGGTTTTCAGCTCGTCGCTTTCCATGGCATTGCCGCCGTACTTGATCACCAGCGTCTTGCCGACGTAGCGTCGAATGTAAGGCAACGCTTCGGAAAGGACCTTGGCGGTATTGGCGGCGGCTTCGCGTTCGAGGGTCATTCAGGGCTCCGGTAAAAAATCAGAACGGTAATTGGAGATCAGGGGCAACACGTTTCAACTGGGCGTGGAACACGTCCTTGATGCGCTGCAACTCAGCCTCGGTATCCGCCTCGAAACGCAGCACCAGCACCGGTGTGGTGTTGGATGCGCGAACCAGGCCCCAGCCTTTGGCGTAATCGACTCGCACACCATCAATGCTGGTCAGGTCGGCGCCTTCGCCCCATTGCGCATCGTGCAGTGCGTCAATGATGCTGAATTTGCTCTCCTCGGTCACATGGATATTGATCTCTGGCGTAGAAATATCATTCGGGAAGGTCTGGAACAGCTCCTGCGCGGTCGATTTTTCCTTGCTGAGGATCTCCAGCAGACGAGCGGCGCTGTAAATGCCGTCGTCAAAGCCGAACCAGCGCTCCTTGAAGAACACATGGCCGCTCATTTCGCCGGCCAATAGCGCGCCGGTTTCTTTCATTTTCTTTTTGATCAACGAGTGGCCAGTCTTCCACATTAGCGGGCGACCGCCATATTCCTTGATCAGCGGTGTGAGGCGGCGGGTGCACTTCACGTCGAAGATAATTTCGGCACCTGGGTTGCGCGCAACCACGTCGCGGGCAAACAGCATCAGCAGGCGGTCCGCAAACACGTTTTCGCCGGTGTCCGTCACCACGCCAACGCGGTCGCCGTCACCGTCGAAGGCCAGGCCGACGTCAGCCCCTGTCTCCTTGACCTTGGCGATCAGGTCCACCAGGTTCTCGGGCTTGCCTGGATCCGGGTGATGGTTCGGGAAGTTGCCGTCTACGTCACAGAACAGCGGGATCACTTCGCAGTTCAGGGCTTCGAGCAGTTGCGGGGCGATCACGCCGGCCGCGCCATTGCCGCAGTCCACCACCACTTTGAGGCGGCGCGCGAGTTTGACGTCGCCGGTGATTTGGTCAGAGTAGCGCTGCAGGATGTCGACTTTGGTGACGCTGCCGTCGCCGCTGGTCAGGTCGTTGGTCTTCAGGCGGGTGTGCAGGGCCTGGATCTGTTCGTTGGCGAGGGTATCGCCAGCG
This sequence comes from Pseudomonas sp. B6001, assembly GCF_013386015.1. Classification (NCBI taxonomy): domain Bacteria; kingdom Pseudomonadati; phylum Pseudomonadota; class Gammaproteobacteria; order Pseudomonadales; family Pseudomonadaceae; genus Pseudomonas; species Pseudomonas sp. B6001. Next base: position 472,027 of record NZ_JACAOX010000002.1, on the reverse strand, counting down.
ATGACGATCTTGAAGCCGTTGTAGTCCGACGGGTTATGGCTGCCGGTGAGCATCACGCCCGACTTGCCGGCCAGTACGTTGGCTGCGTAGTACAGCGCAGGCGTCGGCACCAGGCCCACGTCGCTGACGTGGCAGCCGCTGTCGGCCAGGCCCTGGATCAGTTGCTCGACGAGTTCGGGGCCGGACAGGCGGCCATCACGGCCTACGGAAACGTTGGGCTCGCCCTGTGCCAGGCTCTGGGAGCCAATGGCGCGGCCGATCCAGTAGGCGGTCTCGGCGGTCAGGGTCTTGGGGACCACGCCACGAATGTCATAGGCGCGGAAAATGCTGTCGGGAAATGTCGGGGCGACTCGGGCTGGGTTGCTCATTGCGGGGGGGAACTCCATCGATAAGGGGCTGGGCTGGCCTCAAGGGTGCTGACCGGCAGGCTCAAACTGAAGGGTAAGACGGCGTTTTTGGCATAGAGTTCGTGGTGCAAAAGTGCCATCGGCGCCGAAGCTCCGCCCTTTTGCCCGCTTAATGCCCTGATTTCACTGGGGAAACCTTGCTGGTAAGTTCCGCGCATTCTTCATCCTGAAAGGCCATGCGTTGGCATCAGGCCGGGTGAGGCACCCGGCTTGTTCGGCTAAGTCAATTCAGCTTAGTCAGTGGCTGCCGGAATGCCCGAAGCCACCTGCGCCGCGTTGTGTTTCGTCGAACTCTTCGACCAGCTCGAAGTGCGCCTGCACCACCGGTACCAGCACGAGTTGGGCAATGCGCTCGCCGACGGCGATATTGAACGCGGTCTGGCCACGGTTCCAGCAGGACACCATCAACTCGCCCTGGTAGTCCGAGTCGATCAGCCCCACCAGGTTGCCGAGGACGATGCCGTGTTTGTGGCCCAGGCCGGAGCGCGGCAGGATCAGCGCCGCCAGGCCCGGGTCGCCCACGTAGATCGACAGGCCGGTCGGAATCAGAATGGTCTGGCCTGGTTCAAGCACGGTGTCCTGCTTGAGCATGGCACGCAGGTCGAGGCCGGCGGAGCCTGGTGTGGCGTAGGCCGGCAGCGGGAATTCGTTGCCGATGCGGGGGTCGAGGATCTTGGCTTGCAAAGCGTGCATGGAAATTAAACCTGGTTCAGCCGTTGGGCGATAAAAGAGATCAGTTGGCGGGCAATCTTGCCCTTGCTGGTCTGGGCGAAAACGGTAGCGTGCAACTCGCGGTCGATCACGCTGATGGCATTTTCCTCGCTGTTGAAGCCGATGCTCGGGTTGGCGACATCGTTGGCGACAATCAGGTCGAGGTTTTTGTCTTTCAATTTGCGTGCGGCATAGTCCAGCAAATGCTCGGTTTCGGCAGCAAAACCGACGCTGAACGGGCGGTCCTCACGGGTGGCGATGGTCGCCAGGATGTCCGGGTTACGGACCATTTGCAGGAGCAGGCCGTCGCCGCTTGTAGGGTCTTTCTTGAGTTTCTGCGGCGCAACCACCTCGGGGCGGTAGTCCGCTACCGCAGCCGAAGCGATGAACAGGTCGCAGGGAATCGCCGCTTCACAGGCCGCCAGCATGTCGCGGGCGCTGACTACGTCGATTCGGGTGACGCGATCCGGGGTCGGCAGATGCACCGGGCCGGTGATCAACGTCACACGGGCGCCTGCCTCGACCGCCGCTTCCGCCAGGGCAAAGCCCATTTTTCCTGAGCTATGGTTGGTGATGTAGCGCACCGGGTCGATGTTTTCCTGGGTCGGGCCGGCGGTGATCAGCACGTGCTTGCCGGTCAGGGCCAGGTGCTGGAAGCAGTCGGCGGCGCAGTGGGCCAGGTCGGTGGCTTCGAGCATGCGGCCCATGCCCACGTCGCCGCAGGCCTGGCTGCCGGAGGCCGGGCCGAAAACCTTGAGGCCGCGGCTTTGCAGGAGTTGGGTGTTGGCCTGGGTGGCCGGGTCGCGCCACATGGCCTGGTTCATGGCCGGGGCGATCGCGACGGTGGCGTCGGTGGCCAGTACCAGGGTGGTCAGCAGGTCGTCGGCAATGCCTTGGGCCAGGCGGGCGATCAGGTCGGCGGTGGCCGGGGCGATCAGCACCAGGTCGGCCCACTTGGCCAGCTCGATGTGGCCCATGGCGGCTTCGGCCGCAGGGTCCAGCAGGTCGAGGTGAACCGGGTGGCCGGACAAGGCCTGCATGGTCAACGGGGTGATGAATTCACTGCCGCCACGGGTCATGACCACGCGCACTTCGGCGCCTTGGTCGAGAAGCCTGCGAACCAGCTCTGCGCTCTTGTAGGCGGCAATGCCGCCGCCGACGCCGAGAACGATGCGTTTCCGATACAGACGCTGCATTGGCTTGCCTTTCCAGTTCAGTGATGGCGTTGCGATGCCCCCTCCCCAGGTGAAATCGCACGCAAAAAGATGGCCTAAGATACCACAGCGTCCGCCATGCAACAGCGGCGCACATGCACACGGAGGTGCCATGAGTATTCGCGATTGGCCTGCGGCAGAGCGTCCGCGGGAGAAGCTGTTGGAGCTGGGAGCGGAGAACCTTTCCGACGCGGAATTGCTGGCGATTTTCCTGCGCACCGGGGTGTCAGGCAAAAGTGCCGTGGACCTGGCGCGCCATCTGCTGGCGCAATTTGGCAGCCTTCGGGCGCTGATGGAGGCGAGGCAGCCGGTGTTCAGCCAGCATTTGGGGTTGGGGCCGGCGAAGTTCGCCCAGCTTCAAGCCGTACTGGAGATGGCGCGCCGTCATTTGGCTGAACGCCTGCGCAACGATTCGGTGCTGGAAAGCCCGGAGGCCGTGCGCGACTACCTCAAGGCACTGCTGCGCCACGAGCCTCACGAGATATTCGGCTGCCTGTTTCTCGACGCCAAGCATCGAGTGCTGGGTTTCGAAAAGCTGTTTCAAGGCACCATCGACAACGCCATCGTCTACCCGCGGCAAGTGGTGAAGCGCGCGCTGGACTACAACGCCGCGGCGCTGATCCTGTGCCACAACCATCCTTCCGGCAGCCCCGAGCCCAGCATCGCTGATCGAAAATTGACCAAGGTGCTGCAAAAGGCGCTGGAGATGGTGGACGTGCGTGTGCTGGACCACATCATTGTGGGGGAGGGTGACCCGCTGTCGATGGCGGAATTTGGGTGGATGTAGGGGCTGGCATGCCAGCCCCTGGCGGGGGTCAGGGCTTGACGCTGACCTTGGAGTAATCCTGGCGCCCGAACGGGCTCACCTGATACCCCTCGACATTCTTGCGGGTCAGCGCAAACGCGGTCGGGTGCGCCAGTGGCAGCCAGAGCGCCTGTTGCTGGATCTGCGCCTGGGCCTGCTGGTACAGCTTGCTGCGCACGCCTTGTTCGCTGGTGGTCTTGCCGGCGCTGATCAGCTTGTCCAGCGCCGGGTCGCAGTAGCGGGCGAAGTTGGTGCCGGACTTCACGGCCGCGCAGGAGAACTGCGGCGTCAGGAAGTTATCCGGGTCGCCGTTGTCACCGGCCCAGCCCATGAACAGCAAGTCGTGCTCGCCGGCCTTGGCGCGGCGGATCAGTTCGCCCCACTCGATCACACGGATTTCAGCCTGGATGCCGACCTTGGCCAGGTCCGCCTGCAGCAGTTGTGCGCCCAGGCTGGGGTTGGGGTTCAGCAGGCTGCCCGACGGCCGGGTCCAGATCGTGGTCTTGAAGCCATCCTTGAGCCCGGCGCGATCCAGCAGTTGCTTGGCCTTGGCAACGTCCTGCGGATAGCCCGGCAGGTCCTTGGCATAGCTCCAGGTATTGGGCGGGTAAGGGCCGTTGGCGGCTTCGGCAGTGCCTTCGAATACGGCCTTCAGATAGCTGGCCTTGTCGAAGGCCAGGTTGATTGCCTGGCGAACTTCCGGTTTGTCCAGCGGCGGATGCTGGCTGTTGATGGCGACAAACGCGGTCATGAAGGCCGCGGTTTTCTCGACCTTCAGGTCGGCGTCTTTCTGGGCGGCATCAATATCCAGGGGCTTGGGCGACAAGGCGATCTGGCACTCGTCGCGACGCAGTCTCTGCAGGCGCACGTTGGCGTCCGGGGTGATCGCAAAGATCAGGTTATCCACCGCAGGCTTGCCGGCGAAGTAATCCGGGTTGGCCTTGTAGCGAATCGTCGCGTCCTTCTGGAAGCGCCCGAAAATGAACGGCCCGGTGCCGATAGGCTGGCTGTTGAGTTTCTCCGGGGTGCCGGCCTTGAGCAGTTTGTCGGCATATTCCGCCGGGTAGATCGAGGCAAAGCCCATGCTCAAGGCGGCGAGGAAGGTCGAATCGGCGTGGTCCAGGGTGAAGCGCACGGTCAGCGGGTCGAGGGCGTCGATCTTCTTGATCAGCGTGGGCAACTGCAGCGACTGGGCGTGGGGGAAGCCGCTCTGGGCGATCTTGTGCCAGGGGTTGGCCGGGTCGAGCATGCGCTCGAAGCTGAAGCGCACGTCTTCGGCGGTCAGGCTGCGGCTTGGCGTGAAGTAGTCAGTGCGGTGGAATTTAACGTCCGGGTGCAGCTTGAAGGTGTAGGTGAGGCCGTCCGGCGACACTTCCCAGCTGTCCGCGAGGCTCGGGACCAGCTTGCCGCTGGTGGCGTCGAAGTCCACCAGGCGGTTCATCAATACGTCTGCCGAAGCGTTGGTGGTAGTCAGCGAGTTGTATTGCACCACGTCGAAGCCTTCGGGGCTGGCTTCGGTGCAGACGCTCAGGGTAGTGGCCGCCTGGGCGTGTGCAGCAATAAAAAGAGGGGCTAGCAATAGCGGTAGGGCAGCGAGGCGCATATTCGGTTTCCTTTGCAGATCGAAGGCCCATCTGCGAGTGCAGTCTGGAAAAGTCCTACCGTAGTGGGCTGATTGACAAATGACTAGCCCATTTTTGCCTGTGCTTTTGCCGCAAATACTGTTTTGATGGCGCCTCAGGTCGTTTTGCCGAGCACTTTGCAGTGCGCGCGGGCGCTGTAAATCATTCTGTGCGACGAGCGGTTAGCTTCTATAGCGGCCCACCCTGGCAACGGTTCAGGCGTCCATGGCCTGGATTTACGCGTATAAAAGTACACGGCCTGTTGTTGCACTGGGGTCTTTCTGGTATAAAGCAGCGCTCTTTTCTAGGGGCCCGGTTCCTTCGCTAGTAGGTGTAGCCGGTAAGACCCTAAAGAAACGCGGCGCCTGGCGCCAAATGACTGAGAGATTAAGCGGCCAACCCATGCCGGGTTGGGCATGTGGTTTTAGAGGGCTGAGGCATGTCGAGAGTCTGTCAAGTTACCGGTAAGGGTCCGGTGACTGGGAATAACATTTCCCACGCAAACAACAAAACCCGTCGTCGTTTCCTGCCAAACCTGCAGCATCACCGCTTTTGGGTTGAAGAAGAGAAACGTTTTGTTCGTCTGCGCGTATCTGCCAAAGGCATGCGTGTTATCGACAAGCGCGGCATCACTGTCGTGCTGGCCGAACTGCGCCGCGACGGCAAAATCTAAGGAGCTAAATCATGCGTGAATTGATTCGAATGATCTCTAGCGCCGGTACTGGTCACTTCTACACTACCGACAAGAACAAGCGTACTACCCCGGACAAGCTCGAAAAGAAAATGTTCGACCCGCGCGTTCGCAAGCACGTGATCTACAAAGAAGGCAAAATCAAGTAATTGGTTTTCTTTCTTGTGAAAAAAAGCCCGTATCTCACGATGCGGGCTTTTTTTTGTACCTGATAAATGATCAGGCCTTTTCTTCGAACACCACGTAGATCTTGCGGCAGGGTTCCAGCACTTCCCAGGTGCCGCTGAAGCCGGCCGGAATGACGAAGCGATCACCGGCCCGCAAGGTCTTGGCGTTGCCGTCGGCATCGCGCAACACCGAAACACCCTGCACGATCTCGCAATACTCATGCTCGGTGTAGTTGACCTTCCACTGTCCGACTTCACCTTCCCAGACCCCGGCGCTCATCTGGCCGCACGGACTGTTGTAGTGGTTGTAGACGGTTTGCTCCGGGTCGCCCTTGAGGATTTTCTCCGCAGCCGGACGGTAGCGATCAGGCTCGGTCCTGGCCTGGCTGAAGTCGACGATATTCTGGATGTTCATGGGCGTGTCCCGTCTGGCCTGCGGTTGGAGAGCTCAAAGTCTATGTTTATTAAAATGAACATCGCAAGGGCGTTTGCTGCCGTTATGTCAAATATATTGAAACATCCATCGCCGCTGGTTTAGGGTGGCAGCTGCCTTGAGCCGAACAGCTGGCTGGCCGGGCAAGAATTCTTCGAAGGTGCCTGGGTACATCGCCCGGCCCTTGTATTCAATAAGAGGAGGACACTCGCATGACCACCCTGACCCGTGCCGACTGGGAACAACGCGCCAAGGATCTGAAGATCGAAGGCCGCGCCTACATCAATGGCGAATACACCGCCGCCGTTTCCGGCGACACGTTCGAATGCCTGAGCCCAGTCGATGGCCGCCTGCTGGCAACCGTTGCCAGCTGTGACGTCGCCGACGCCCAGCGTGCCGTAGAAAACGCCCGTGCCACGTTCAATTCCGGTGCCTGGTCGCGCCTGGCGCCAGCCAAGCGCAAAGCCACCATGATCCGTTTCGCCGGCCTGCTCAAGGCCAACGCCGAAGAGCTGGCACTGCTTGAAACCCTGGACATGGGCAAGCCGATCAGCGACTCCCTGAACATCGACGTCCCAGGCGCGGCGCAAGCGCTGAGCTGGAGCGGCGAGGCCATCGACAAGATCTACGATGAAGTCGCAGCCACCCCTCACGACCAGCTGGGCCTGGTGACCCGTGAGCCCGTCGGCGTTGTCGCGGCCATCGTGCCGTGGAACTTCCCGCTGATGATGGCCTGCTGGAAACTCGGGCCGGCGTTGTCCACCGGTAACTCGGTGATCCTCAAGCCATCTGAAAAATCACCGCTGACTGCCATCCGCATCGCTGCCCTCGCGGTTGAAGCCGGCATCCCGAAAGGCGTGTTCAACGTGCTGCCGGGTTATGGCCACACCGTGGGCAACGCCCTGGCGCTGCACATGGACGTCGACACCCTGGTGTTCACCGGTTCCACCAAGATCGCCAAGCAACTGCTGATTCGCTCCGGCGAGTCGAACATGAAGCGCGTCTGGCTGGAAGCTGGCGGCAAGAGCCCGAACATCGTGTTTGCCGATGCCCCGGACCTGCAAGCCGCCGCCGAATCCGCGGCTGGCGCCATCGCCTTCAACCAGGGCGAAGTGTGCACCGCCGGTTCGCGCCTGCTGGTGGAGCGTTCGATCAAGGATAAATTCCTGCCGCTGGTGATCGAGGCCCTCAAGGCCTGGAAGCCGGGCAACCCGCTCGACCCGGCCACCACGGTCGGTGCGCTGGTGGATACCCAGCAGATGAACACCGTGCTGTCGTACATCGAAGCCGGGCATGCCGATGGCGCCAAGCTGGTGGCCGGCGGCAAGCGCACGCTGCAGGAAAGCGGTGGCACCTATGTCGAGCCGACGATTTTCGACGGCGTGACCAACGCCATGAAGATCGCCCAGGAAGAAATCTTCGGCCCGGTGCTGTCGGTGATTGCCTTCGACAGCGTGGAAGAAGCCATTGCGATCGCCAACGACACCCAATACGGCCTGGCCGCTGCGGTGTGGACGTCGAACATCTCCAAGGCGCACCTGACCGCCAAGGCACTGCGTGCCGGCAGCGTGTGGGTCAACCAGTACGATGGCGGCGACATGACCGCACCGTTCGGTGGTTTCAAGCAGTCGGGTAACGGCCGCGACAAGTCGCTGCACGCATTCGACAAGTACACCGAGCTGAAGGCGACCTGGATCAAGTTGTAAGCCTCCAGGAACACCGCTGTAAAAAATGTGGGAGCGGGCTTGCTCGCGAATGAGGTATCACAGTCGCTGATGTATTGACTGGTACACCGCATTCGCGAGCAAGCCCGCTCCCACACTGTTTTGTATGATCTCCAAGTAATCCACAGGAGCGTGGAAATGCGTTGGGCGACCTATTTCGCCGTGTTGGCGTCGGTCTTGAGCGTGGGCCTGGCCTTGGGCGTGAGCATGCCGCTGGTGTCCCTGCGCCTGGAAAGCTGGGGCTATGGCAGCTTCGCCATCGGAGTCATGGCGGCGATGCCGGCCTTCGGTGTGCTACTGGGTGCCAAGGTCTCCAGCGGCCTGGCCTCGCGCCTGGGCACGGCGAACCTGATGCGCCTGTGCCTGTGGGCGGGGGCGATTTCCATCGGCTTGCTGGCGATATTGCCCAGCTACCCGGTATGGCTGGTGTTGCGGCTGATGATCGGGGTGATCCTGACCATCGTGTTTATCCTCGGCGAAAGCTGGATCAACCAACTGGTGATCGAACGCTGGCGCGGCCGTCTGGTGGCGCTGTATGGCTGCAGCTATGCCTTGAGCCAGCTGTCGGGCCCGTTGCTGCTGGGCGCGCTGGGTACGGACAACGACATTGGCTTCTGGGTGGGTGTCGGTCTGCTGACGTGCTCGCCGATCCTGCTGCTGGGCCGTTCCGGTGCGCCGACTGCCGAGTCTTTCAGCGTGACCTTTGGCGACCTGCTGCGCTTCTGCCAGGGCTTGCCGGCGATTGCCTGGGCGGTGGCGTTGTTCGCCGCATTCGAGGCGATGATTCTTACGTTGTTGCCGGTGTATTGCCTGCAACAGGGTTTCACCGCCGAGATTGCTCTGGCGATGGTCAGCACGGTGGTGGTCGGTGATGCGTTGCTGCAACTGCCGATTGGCGCGCTGGCGGACTACCTGCCTCGGCGCACGCTGTTTCTCGGCTGCGCGCTGATGCTGCTGGTGACGAGCCTGGCGATTCCGCTGTTGCTCGATACGCTGATGATCTGGCCGGTGTGGGTGCTGTTCGGGGCCAGCGCCGGCGGGTTGTTCACCCTGTCGCTGATCCTGATTGGCGAGCGCTACCGCGACGACGCGCTGGTGCGCGCCAATGCGCATATCGCGCAGCTGTGGGGCATTGGCTGCCTGATCGGCCCGCTGGTGGCCGGTGCCGGCAGCCAGTGGATCAGCGGGCATGCGTTGCCGTTGTTGATGGCGGCGGGGGCGTTGGGGTTGGTGATCCTGTTGCTGCGCCAAGGTGCGTTCGGCGCCGCACAACCCGCCTGAACTTGAAATGCGATCACCTGTGGGAGCCGGGCTTGCCCGCGATGGCGGAGTGTCAGCACCGGATACGTAAACTGACACTCCGCCATCGCAGGCAAGCCAGCTCCCACAGGTCCCGTCGCTGTTCTTAAAGCATGCGTTCCAGCCCGACGGATGTGGCAAACCAGGCATTGAACCGGCGCCACCAACTGCCGGGTTCGCGGGTCAGGGTGTGCAGTTGGCCGTTGTCTTCGGTCACCCATACCACCTGGCCATCCTGCAGCTTCGCCTGGTAGCTCAACGGGGGCGCCATGCCCTCCAGTGCCAGGTTGCGCACGTGTTCCGCCAGTTCGGGACTGTCCACCAGCACCCCGACTTCGGTGTTCCACAGCACCGAGCGCGGGTCGAAGTTGAATGAGCCGATGAAGGATTTCTCCCGATCAAAGATGATCGCCTTGCTGTGCAGGCTGGAATCCGAACCGTGGAATGTACCTTTGCGGAACAGATGAGGGCCGCTGCCGCCACCGTCTCCCGGCTGGCGGCGCAACTCGTATAGCTTCACCCCGTGTTCCAGCAGCGCTTTGCGATAGGGCGCATAACCGCCGTGCACGGCCGGTACGTCGGTGGCTTCCAGGGAATTGGTCAGCAGGCTTACCGATACGCCGGCGTCCGCGCGACCGGTCAGGTACACCAGCCCGGGCTGCCCGGGCACGAAGTAAGCCGAAATCATCATCAGCTCATGGCTGACACCTTCCAGCTCGGGCGCCAGTTGGGTGGTCAGGAGCAGCCGTGGATCCGGATCGGCCTTGGCCAGCACCTTGCTCGGCGCATCCCACAGCGCCTGGTTCCAGGCCCAGATCAGCTCGCGACGCCAGATGTCCATGCGCGGCTGGGTCTTGTAGGTGCGCAGGCGGTTGTACAGGGCATGGTTTTGTTGGCGAGACTCGGCAAGGGAATCTTCCAGGCGTACGCGGGCGCTGGCCAGGTCGCCTTTGGAAGCGCTGCTGACGAAGTCTCCAATGGGTTTGCTCAGGGCACTGTTCCAGTACTGATCGAAACTGTGGCCCAGTTGCTCGGCCACCGGGCCCACGCTGAGCATGTCGATATCGGTGAAGTTGAGGTTGGGCTCGGCGTCGAAATACTCATCCCCCAGGTTGCGCCCGCCGACGATGGCCACGCTGTTGTCTGCCAGCCACAGCTTGTTGTGCATGCGCCGGTGTTGCAGCGACAGGTCGAACAGCCGTGCCATGGCCCGCGTCACGCCGGTGCTGCGGCCCAGGTGCAGCGGGTTGAACAGGCGAATCTGGATCTGCGGGTGGGCGGCGAGGGTGGCGATGATCTGGTCCAGGCCGTCGCTGGTGGTGTCGTCCAGCAGGATGCGCACGCGCACGCCACGGTCGGCGGCCTTGAGCAGTTCATCCACGAGCATGCGGGTGCTGATGCCGTCGTGGACGATGTAGTACTGCAAGTCGAGGCTGGTCTGGGCGTTGCGGATCAGTTCGGCGCGGGCCATGAAGGCTTCGCTGCTGTTGGGCAGCAGGCGGAACCCGGAGCGGCCTTTGTAGGGTGCGGCCTGGGCCTGGATCGAGCGGCCGAAGGAAGATTCGCTGGCCGGCAGCGCCTCGCTGGGTGTGCGTGGCGCGTCGATGGTGGCGCAGCCGCCCAGGGCCAGGATGCCCAGCAGGAAAAACGGTAATAGCCGGTGGGTCATCAATGACATGGGTTCCGAATCAGGGCGATTGTCGGCATATGACGGCTATTTCCCGTAAAAGGTCAGTCCATCGCTTCGGCCAGCAACCGGATGGCGGTCGCGCCGACCTTGCGTACAGCCTCTTCAATCTGCGGCGTTGGTTTGGCAGCGTAGTTCATGCGCAGGCAGTTCCTGTACTTGCCGGAGGCGGAAAAGATACTTCCCACGGCAATCTGTACACCTTCATCCACCAGCAGCCGGTTGAGTTTCAGGGTATCGAAGCCTTCCGGCAGTTCCACCCACAGCATGAAACTGCCCTGGGGGCGGCTGGCGCGGGTGCCCGCCGGGAAATAGCGGCTGACCCAATCGAGCATCAGGTCGCGATTGCGCTGGTATTGCGTGCGCATCCGCCGCAAATGTGGCTCGAAATGTCCACCTTTCAGAAACTCGGCAATTGCGATCTGCGGCTGGGTCGCGGTGGAGCCGGTGCTGATGTATTTCATGTGCAGCACACGCTCCAGATAGCGACCGGGTGCGACCCAGCCAATCCGCAGGCCGGGTGCGAGGGTCTTCGAGAAAGAGCTGCACAGTACGACGCGGCCATCCTCGTCGAAGGACTTGATGGTGCGTGGGCGCGGGTAGCTGTAGGCCAGTTCGCCATACACGTCGTCTTCGATGATCGCCACGTCAAAGCGCTGGGCCAGGGTCAGCAGTGCGCGTTTGCGCGACTCCGGCATGATGTAGCCCAGTGGGTTGTTGCAGTTGGGGGTCAACTGTATGACTTTGATCGGCCATTGTTCCAGTGCCAGTTCCAGCGCTTCCAGGCTGATACCGGTGAGTGGGTCGGTGGGGATTTCCAGGGCTTTCATGCCCAGGCCCTTCAGGGTTTGCATGGCGCCGTGGAAGCTTGGCGAGTCGACGGCAACGATGTCGCCGGGCTCGCAAATGGCGTGGATGCTGGCGGACAGGGCCTCGTGGCAGCCGGTCGTGATCACCAGGTCCTGGGGCGTCAGTTGGCAGCCTGAATCGAGCATCAGGCGGGCAATCTGTTCACGCAGGTCCAGGTTGCCGTGGATAGTGTCGTAATACAGCCCCGGCATGTCCTGGCGCCGACTGATCCGGGCGAGGCTGCGTAGCAGGGGTTTCATGGTCGGCGACAATACATCCGGCATGCCCCGGCCCAACTGTATGGCGTCTTTGCGTGGCACCGCGCGGATCAGCTCCAGCACTTGGTCCCACTGGGAAATTTCCACCGGGCGCTGGGCCGGGCGGCCTACGGCGGGCAATGCCGGCAAGTCGCGGCCCACCGGTACGAAGTAGCCGGATTTGGGTTTGGGCATCGCCAGGCCGTTGTCTTCCAGTACGCGGTAGGCCTGCTGCACGGTGCTCAGGCTGACCCCATGCTCCATACTCAAGGCCCGAACTGACGGCAATCTGTCGCCCGGGCGATAGAAGCCCTGCTCGATGCGCGTGCCCAACAGTTCGGCGAGGTTGACGTATAGGGTCATGGCGGTGCTTCCCGGTTACCAGTACAGATAGGCTGAAAATACAGGATTCAGCGGCCGATAGGCAGTATCTGTATGGATTTAATACAGGGTGGTTGAATCTGTCATGGTTTTACGCGCCGGCTCATCCTACGTACTCATGGCAACACGTTAATGAGGGGCAGGAAAATGAGCGGTATGAGCGATGTACGGTTGGCGTTACACAGTCAGGAACTGGAAGCCGGGCAGGAGCGGCGCATGGCGGCGCGTACCAAGGCCCCCACACTCAGTTCATGGGCGTTGTTCTGGCACCGCATGCATACGCGCAAAACCTTGCTGGAGCTGACCCCCGAGCAACTGCGAGACGTGGGCCTGAGTGCCGAGCAGGCGCGCCGGGAAGGCTTGAAGCCCTTCTGGCGCGGCTGATTCAGACCAGTTCTTTCAATCGGTGCCAGAGCATTCCCAGCGCCAGCAGCGGCGAGCGCAAATGCTTGCCGCCCGGGAAAGTGATGTGCGGCACCTTGGCAAACAGATCAAAGCGCCCGCTTTGCTGGCCGCTGATGGCTTCGCCCAACAGTTTGCCTGCCAGGTGGGTGGCGTTGAGGCCATGGCCGGCATAGGCCTGGGCGAAATACACATTGGGCTGGTCGGCCAGTCGGCCAATCTGCGGCAGGCGGTTGGCGCCAATGCCGATCATCCCGCCCCACTGGTAGTCGATTTTCACGTTGGCCAGTTGTGGGAACACCTGCAGCATTTTCGGACGCATATAGGCACCGATGTCCTTCGGATCCCGTCCGGAGTAATGGCAGGCACCGCCGAACAGCAAGCGTCGGTCGGCTGACAGCCGGAAGTAATCCACCGTCACCCGCTGGTCACACACCGCCATGTTTTGCGGCAGCAACTCGGCTGCCTGGGCTTCGCTCAAGGGCTCGGTGGCGATGATGTAGCTGCCGGCGGGCAGCACCTTGCCGCTCAGATGCGGGTTCAGGCCGTTCAAATAAGCATTGCAGCCCAGCACCAGGGTCTTGGCGCGCACATTGCCCTGGGCGGTGTGTACGTTGACCTCCGGGCCGTAATCGATCCGCACCGCCTCGGAATGCTCGAACAACTGGACGCCCAACTGCTGTGCAGCGGCTGCCTCGCCGAGGGCCAGGTTCAGCGGGTGCAGGTGGCCGGAGCCCATGTCGATCATGCCGCCAACATAGCGGTTGGAACCGATCACGCTGCGCATTTCGCCCGCTTGCAGCAGGCGCACTTCGTGGCGATAACCGAGGCTTCGCAGCTCTTCGGCGTCGGCGGCCAGGTGTTCCAGGTCGCGGGGTTTGTTGGCCAGGTCGCAGTAGCCCCAGGTCAGGTCGCAGGCGATCTGCGAACGTTCGACCCGCTGCCGTACGATTTCCACGGCTTCCAGGCCCATCAGTTTCATCTGGCGCACGCCCTCGGCGCCGATGACGTTGGTGAACTGATCCAGGCCATGACCGACGCCACGAATCAGTTGCCCGCCATTGCGCCCGCTGGCGCCCCAGGCAATCTTGCGGGCTTCCAGCAGGACCACGCTGAAACCCCGTTCGGCCAGTTCCAGGGCGGTGTTGAGCCCCGAAAAGCCGCCGCCGACCACGCACACATCGGCCACGATTTCACCTGTCAGCACCGGATAATCAGGCTGCGGGAAACTGCTGGCGGCGTAGTAGGAATTGGCGTGCCGGGCGCTGGCGGTCATGGGGAGCATCCCTGTTTGGAAAATTTGACGCAGGATACAGCGGTCGGGCGAAGCTGTCTCACCGGGGGCTTTTAGGGCAGAATCCACGCCTATTCGCCGTTCGGTCCCTGTGTCGATGAGTTGCAACAGTCAGAAAGTCAACGCGCTGCGCCGGCAGATTCCCTCGTTCGAGTGTGTCCCGGGTTGCCACGACTGCTGTGGGCCGGTGACCACGTCCCCCGAGGAAATGTCGCGCCTGCCGCGCAAGACCGCTGCCGAGCAGGAAGCGGCGATGGACGAACTCAACTGCGTTCACCTCGGCCCCAATGGCTGCACCGTGTACGACGAGCGCCCGCTGATTTGCCGCTTGTTCGGCACCACGCCGACCTTGCCATGCCCCAACGACCGCCGCCCGGTGGAGTTGATCCACCCACGGGTGGAAAAGCAGATTCATGCGTACATGGCGTCGACGCGTCAGGTATTGGTCTAGCGGATGTCCCCGATCAACTAGTGCGGGCTTGCTCGCGAATGCGGTGGATCAGTCAATACAACAGGTGACTGACACTCCGCATTCGCGAGCAAGCCCGCTCCCACATTGGCCTGTGGTGCTGTCTTAATCCGGGATCGGCAGGTTCAGGCTCTCTTTCACCTCTTCCATCACGATATAGCTCTTGGACTCCCGTACGTGGGGCAGCTTGAGCAGGATATCGCCGAGCAACTTGCGGTACGACGCCATCTCCGAAATGCGCGCCTTCACCAGATAGTCGAAATCCCCCGACACCAGGTGGCACTCCAGCACGTGGGGCAGTTTCAGCACGGCGCGTCGGAATTCTTCAAAGGTGTCGCCGGACTTGTAGTCGAGGCTGATCTCGACAAACACCAGCAGGCTGCCCTTCAAATGCTGCGGGTTGAGCCGGGCGTTGTAGCCCATGATGATCCCTTCGCGCTCCAGGCGCCGGACCCGCTCGGTGCAGGGCGTGGTCGATAGCCCGACCTTTTCCCCCAGCTCCGTAAACGAAATTCGCCCGTCGGCCTGCAGGATGCGCAGGATGTTGCGGTCGATCTTGTCCAGCTCCCGCTTGGTCTGAGTGTTGGTCCGCATAGGGGATGCTCCTCCGTGAAAAGGGTTTTTGCCGAGAATTGTCGCCAAATATAGGCAGTTATATAGTGAAATGCACTGGTGATTGCTTTTTATACTGCCCACATCTTTGTGCTGAACAACAAACGTCAGCGGTCAAGCCGTGATGAGGGAATAAAAATGCGCGTTCTGGTCTTGGGTAGCGGTGTCATTGGCGTGGCCAGTGCCTACTATTTGGCACGAGCTGGTTTTGAAGTGGTCGTGGTCGACCGTCAGCCGGCTGTGGCCATGGAGACCAGTTTCGCCAACGCCGGGCAGATCTCGCCGGGCTACGCCTCGCCATGGGCTGCGCCGGGTGTGCCGCTCAAGGCCATCAAATGGTTGCTGGAGCGCCATGCGCCCCTGGCGATCAAGGCCACCGCCGATATCGACCAGTACCTGTGGATGGCGCAGATGCTGCGCAACTGCACCGCCAGCCGTTATGCGGTGAACAAGGAGCGTATGGTGCGCCTGTCCGAATACAGCCGCGATTGCATCGACGAGCTGCGTGCCGAGACCGGCATCGCCTACGAAGGGCGCACTTTGGGGACTACCCAACTGTTCCGTACGCAGGCTCAGCTGGACGGTGCTGCCAAGGACATCGCGGTATTGAAAGAGTCCGGTGTGCCTTACGAGCTGCTGGACCGCGCCGGGATTGCCCGCGTCGAGCCGGCCCTGGCGAGCGTCACCGATATTCTTGCCGGTGCCCTGCGCCTGCCGAACGACCAAACCGGCGACTGTCAGATGTTTACCACCCGCCT
The DNA here is from genome assembly GCF_013386015.1 of Pseudomonas sp. B6001. Lineage (NCBI taxonomy): Bacteria > Pseudomonadati > Pseudomonadota > Gammaproteobacteria > Pseudomonadales > Pseudomonadaceae > Pseudomonas > Pseudomonas sp. B6001. The sequence goes on along the minus strand of NZ_JACAOX010000002.1, from coordinate 456,245 downwards.
TGCCGACATGTGCAAGCAACTGGGTGTCGAATTCCGCTTCGAGCAAGATATCCAGCGCCTGGACTACGCCGGTGACCGGATCAACGGCGTGTGGATCGACGGCAAGCTGGAAACTGCCGACCGCTACGTGCTGGCCCTCGGCAGCTACTCGCCGAAATTGCTCAAGCCGCTGGGAATCAAGGCGCCGGTGTACCCGCTCAAGGGTTACTCGATGACCGTGCCGATCACCAACCCGGCGATGGCCCCGACCTCGACCATTCTCGATGAGACCTACAAGGTCGCGATCACCCGTTTCGACAACCGTATTCGCGTCGGTGGCATGGCTGAGATAGCCGGTTTTGACCTGTCGCTGAACCCGCGTCGGCGGGAAACTCTGGAGATGATCGTCAACGACCTTTATCCTCAGGGCGGTGATTTGAGCCAGGCCAGTTTCTGGACCGGCCTGCGCCCGACCACGCCAGACGGCACGCCGATCGTGGGTGCTACCCCGTTCAAAAACCTGTTTCTGAACACCGGCCACGGCACCCTCGGTTGGACCATGGCCTGTGGCTCTGGTCGTTTGCTGGCCGACCTGATGGCGAAGAAAACCCCGCAAATCAGTGCCGAAGGCCTCGATATTTCCCGTTATGGCAACTACCAGGAGTCTGCAAAACATGTCAATCCAGCGCCAGCTCACCAATGAGCGCATGAGCCAGATCGTTGTTCACAGCGGTACCGTGTATCTGGCAGGGCAGGTCGGCGACGACATGAGTGCCGGGATTGAACAGCAGACCCGCGAAACCCTCGTCAATATTGAGCGTTTGCTGGACCTGGCCGGTACCGACAAGACCAAGCTGCTGTCGGTGACCATCTACCTGAAAGACATTGACGCCGATTTCGCCGGGATGAACGCGGTATGGGACAAGTGGCTGCCAAAAGGCGTCGCGCCGGCCCGTGCCACGGTTGAAGCGAAACTCTGCGAACCGGAAATCCTGGTGGAGCTGTCGGTTGTGGCCGCTCTGCCGTAAGCAAAAAATCCTCTCCCGGTGCCTGCGTTGTCAGCGGGTACCGGTTTTTTCTTCCCACCGCCGCCTAGAAGCCTGCCGCCATGCGTCCTGCCCGTGCCCTGATCGACCTCCAAGCCCTGCGCCATAACTACCAACTGGCCCGTGAAGTCACGGGTGGGGCCAAGGCCCTCGCCGTGATCAAGGCCGATGCCTACGGCCACGGTGCCGTGCGTGTTGCCCAGGCGCTGGAAGCCGAGGCGGACGGGTTTGCCGTGGCCTGCATCGAGGAAGCGCTGGAGCTGCGGGCCGCCGGGATTCGCGGGCCGGTGCTGTTGCTCGAAGGTTTTTTCGAAGCCGACGAGCTGCCGCTGATCATCGAACATGATTTCTGGTGCGTGGTGCATTCGCTGTGGCAGCTGGACGCGATTGAACAGGCGCAACTCAGCAAGCCGCTGACCGTCTGGCTCAAGCTAGATTCGGGCATGCACCGTGTTGGCTTGCACCCCAAGGATTATCACGACGCTTACCAGCGCCTGCTGGCCAGCGGCAAAGTCGCGAAGATCGTGCTGATGAGCCACTTCGCCCGCGCCGATGAGCTGGACAGCACCAGCAGCGAAGAGCAAGTTGCGGTGTTTGAAGCGGCGCGCCAGGGCTTGTCGGCCCAGGTCAGCCTGCGCAACTCGCCGTCGGTGCTGGGCTGGCCGAACGTTTCCAGTGACTGGGTACGCCCGGGCATCATGCTCTACGGCGCCACGCCGTTTGGCGAAGACCAGGCCATCGCCGCGCGTTTGCAGCCGGTGATGACCCTCGAATCGAAAGTCATCTGCGTACGTGAACTGCCGGCCGGCGAACCTGTGGGCTACGGCGCCAGGTTCATTACCCCGAAACCGATGCGCATCGGGGTAGTTGCCATGGGCTACGCCGACGGCTACCCGCGCCACGCACCCACCGGCACCCCGGTGCTGGTGGCCGGCCAGCGCAGCCAGTTGCTGGGCCGTGTGTCGATGGACATGCTGTGTGTCGACCTGACCGACGTGCCCCAGGCCGGGCTCGGTTCCACCGTCGAATTGTGGGGCAAAAACATCCTCGCCAGTGACGTTGCCACCGCCGCCGACACCATTCCGTACCAGATCTTCTGCAACCTGCGCCGAGTGCCACGGCTCTATTCCGGCGCTTGAGCGGCACCCACGAATGGCAGATCCCGGGATTTAGGCCAAAGTGTTGTAAATACTGAACGCTGTCGCCATGATAACGCTCAATTACAACAACGCCTGAATCCTAGGAGGCTCCTGCATTGGACGTCGGCGAACGACTGCAATCCATCCGTAAACTGAAAGGTCTTTCCCAGCGTGAGCTAGCCAAGCGCGCGGGCGTCACCAACAGCACCATTTCGATGATCGAAAAAAACAGTGTCAGCCCCTCCATCAGCTCCTTGCGCAAGGTGCTGGGCGGCATTCCCATGTCGATGGTGGAGTTCTTTTCCGAGGAGATCCTCCAGGAAAAACCGACCCAGATCGTCTATAAAGCCAATGAGCTGATCGATATCTCCGACGGCGCCGTCACCATGAAACTGGTGGGCCGCGCGCATCCGAGCCGGGCGATTGCGTTCCTCAACGAGATCTACCCGCCAGGTGCTGATACCGGCGAAGAGATGCTCACCCACGAGGGCGAGGAAACCGGGATCCTGGTGGAAGGTCGCCTGGAACTGGTGGTCGGCCTTGAAACTTTTGTGCTCGAAGCCGGCGATAGCTACTACTTTGAAAGCACCAAGCCGCACCGTTTTCGCAATCCGTTCGAAGTGCCGGCGCGACTAATCAGCGCAGCCACACCCGCGAACTTTTAAGAAAAGAGGCGTCCTGCCTATGTCGCAGAGACGCCCGTAGCAGCATTCTGTCTTGCTGAATCTCCCCTTGGTTAATAGGGTTGTTTCGGCGGGGCGGGCTAACCGTTATACTTTCGCCGCCTGCGAAACCGTGGCCGCAGGCGTGAATAGCCACCATTGAGGGTGAACGCGTGAACCTAATTATGAAAATGCTGGCTGCACCAGCAACCGTACTGGCCCTATGGGCTGTCAGCGCTCAAGCTGCGACCAATGATGAAATTGCCAAGCGCCTGGAGCCTGTAGGCCAGGTGTGCGTCCAGGGGCAAGAGTGCAAGGGGATGGAAGTGGCAGTGGCTGCGGGCGGCGGCGGCGGTGCGAAATCGCCGGATGACGTAATCGCCAAGCACTGCAACGCTTGCCACGGTACCGGCCTGTTGGGCGCACCGAAAATCGGTGACACCGCCGCCTGGAAAGACCGCGCGGACCATCAGGGTGGCCTCGATGGCCTGCTGGCCAAGGCCATTACCGGTCTGAACGCCATGCCGCCAAAAGGCACCTGCGCCGATTGCTCGGATGCCGAGCTTAAAGGCGCGATCGAGAAGATGTCGGGTCTGAAATAAACCGATCTTCGCCAAAAGAGCCGCTGACCAGCGGCTTTTTTGTGCCCGCGATTTGCCTTTTGAGGCTGTTCTTTGCAGCAAAGACCCGGCAAGCTCGGTCCAACCCCAATTCATGGAATGTTCGGGAGAAGTCGGATGGTGCAGTTGTGTTCAATCGAGCAAGCAGTCGACGACGTACTGGCACGGCTGCCGGCGCATATTCACATGGGCATGCCCCTGGGCCTGGGCAAACCCAACCTGTTCGTCAACGCGCTGTACCGGCGTATCGCCAAGCTGCCGGACCGGGCGCTGACCATCTACACAGCCCTGGCCCTGGGTCGCCCTACCTTGGGCGATGGTTTGCAGAAGCGCTTTCTCGAGCCCTTTATCGAACGGGTCTTCGGTGACTATCCCGAGCTGGACTTCCTCGCCGCACTGCGCAAGGACAGCCTGCCGTCGAACATTCACGTGCAGCAGTTCTTCATGCAGCCCGGCAGTTTGCTCCACAGCCTTTCGGCGCAGCAGGATTACGTCAGCAGCAACTACAGCCACGCTGCCCGTGATATCAATGCCGCCGGCCTGAACCTCGTCGCGCAACTGGTGGCCAGCAGCGCTGAACATCCGGATCGCCTGAGCCTGAGCTGCAACCCCGACATCACCCTCGACCTGTTGCCGATGATCGCCAAGCGCCGCGAGGCCGGTGAAACCATCCTGGTGGTGGGCCAGGTTCACAGTGATTTGCCCTACATGCCCGGCGACGCCGAGCTGGGCATGGATGAGTTCGACTTCCTGATCGACGAGAAGGACAGCACCACGCTGTTCTCCACCCCGAACATGCCGGTGGGTTTCCAGGATCACTTTATCGGTTTGCACGCCAGCACCCTGGTGCGCGACGGCGGCACCTTGCAGATCGGCATCGGCTCCATGGGCGATGCACTGACTGCGGCCTTGCTGGCGCGCCAGGCCGATAACGAGGCGTATCGCCTGTTGCTCACCGACCTGGATGTGTACCAATGGGCACCGCTGATCAGCCACGAAGGCGGCGTCGCGCCGTTTGCCCGTGGGCTGTACGGTTGCAGCGAAATGTTCGTCAATGGCCTGCTGGTGCTGGCCGATGCCGGGATTGTGCGGCGCAAGGTATACCCGGACGTCGCGACCCAGGAGCGGGCCAACGCCGGCACCCTGGACGAAGCGGCACAGACCGACGGCATCTCGGTGCATGGCGGCTTCTTCCTCGGGCCTCGTAGCTTTTACGAGCGTTTGCGGGACTTGCCACAGAGCAAGCGCCTGGAATTCAACATGACCCGCATCAGCTACATCAACGAGCTGTACGGCCAGGAAGAACTCAAGCGTTTGCAGCGCCTGGATGCGCGCTTCATCAACAGCGCGTTTACCGTGACCCTGTTGGGCGCGGGCGTGGCCGACCAGTTGGAAGACGGCCGCGTGCTCAGCGGTGTTGGCGGGCAATACAACTTTGTCGCCCAGGGCCATGCGCTGGAAGGCGCGCGCTCGATCCTGATCCTGCGCAGCTGGCGCGAATCGGGCGGCGAGGTCAGTTCCAATATCGTCTGGGAATACGGGCACTGCACGATTCCGCGGCACCTGCGAGACATCGTCATCACCGAATACGGCATCGCGGATTTACGCGGGCAGACTGATGCCAGGGTGATCGAGGCGCTGCTGAATATCACCGACTCACGGTTCCAGGAAGATTTGATCGAACAGGCGCAGAAGGCCGGGAAGTTGCCGAAGGATTTCCAGCTGGATCCGCGGTTTGCCGACAACACGCTGGAGCGTTTGCAGGGGATTCAGGCGCGGCATCCACGGCTGTTCCCGGAGTATCCGCTGGGCAGTGACTTCACCGATGAAGAGCGGGATTTGTTGCGGGCGTTGAACTGGCTCAAGAGCAAATTCAAGCTGACGGAGATTCTGGAGCTGGGCAAGGCGGCGCTGGATGCACCGGAGCCGGAAGCGTTTCCCGAGCATTTGGTACGGATGCGACTGGATAAGCCGGAGGGGTTGAAGGAGGACTTGTATCAGCGCCTGTTGCTAGCGGGCCTACAAGCTACCGCGCACTAACAAACACAGGAGATCAAATGTGGGAGCGGGCTTGCTCGCGAAAGCGGTGGATCAGTCGACCTATCCGGTGACTGACACACCGCTTTCGCGAGCAAGCCCGCTCCCACATGTTTAACCGTGCCCGCACCGATTACTCGATAAAGGTCACAACCCCACCCGCCAACGACTGCACCCGCGCCAGCGACTCAACCCGGTAACCCTGGGCATCCAGCTCCGCACGGCCACCCTGGAACGACTTCTCGATCACGATCCCCAAACCTGCAACGGTCGCGCCGGCCTGTTTGATGATCGAGATCAGCGCCTGGGACGCCTTACCGTTGGCCAGGAAGTCATCGATGATCAGCACGCGGTCGCTGCTGGTCAGGTGGCGCGGGGAGATCGCCACGGTGCTTTCGGTTTTCTTGGTGAAGGAATACACCGTCGCCGACAGCAGGTTTTCGGTCAGGGTCAGGGACTGTTGCTTGCGGGCGAAAATCACCGGCACGCCGAGGTTCAGGCCGGTCATGATCGCCGGTGCAATGCCCGAGGCTTCGATGGTGACGATCTTGGTAATGCCCGAATCCTTGAACAACGCAGCAAACTCGTCACCGATCAGTTTCATCAGCGCCGGGTCGATCTGGTGGTTCAGAAAGGCGTCGACCTTGAGTACCTGATCGGAAAGCACGATGCCTTCTTCGCGAATTTTCTTGTGCAGTGCTTCCACGAAAGCTTCCTCTGTTGGCGCAACACGCGCCGAAAGTAGATTAAAAAGTAGTCGATTCTAGCGCTTTAACATCGCGCGTATATCCGCCAGGGCGGTGTTGCCGCGAACGGCTTTGACTTCGGTCGGTGTGTCGTCGTTGCCTTCCCAGGCCAGGTCGTCCGGCGGCAGTTCGTCGAGGAACCGGCTGGGGGCACAATCGATGATCTCGCCGTACTGCTTGCGCTTGGCGGCAAAGGTGAAGGCCAGGGTCTGACGCGCGCGGGTAATGCCCACGTAGGCCAGGCGCCGTTCTTCCTCGATGGTGTCGGCTTCGATGCTGGAGCGGTGCGGGAGGATTTCCTCTTCCATGCCCATGATGAACACGTAGGGGAATTCCAGGCCCTTGGACGCATGCAAGGTCATCATCTGCACGCCTTCGGCGCCGTCTTCCTCTTCCTGCTGGCGTTCAAGCATGTCCCGCAGCACCAGCTTGCCGATGGCGTCCTCGACGGTCATCTCGCCTTCTTCGTCCTTCTCCAGGGTATTTTTCAACGCCTCGATCAGGAACCACACGTTGCCCATGCGGTAATCGGCAGCCTTGTCGCTGGAGCTGTTGGTGCGCAGCCAGTTCTCGTAGTCGATGTCCATGACCATGCTGCGCAGGGCGCTGATCGGGTCTTCGCCGGCGCACTGCTCGCGCACCTTGTCCATGAAGCGCTTGAAGCGCGCCAGGCGGTCGGTGAAACGAGTGTCGAGGTGCTCGCCCAGGCCGATTTCGTCGGTGGCGGCGTACATCGAGATCTTGCGTTCGGTGGCGTAGTTGCCGAGCTTTTCCAGGGTAGTCGAACCGATTTCCCGGCGTGGGACGTTGATCACCCGCAGGAAGGCGTTGTCGTCGTCCGGGTTCACGATCAGCCGGAAGTAGGCCATCAGGTCTTTCACTTCCTGGCGTCCGAAAAAGCTGTTGCCGCCCGACAGGCGATACGGAATCTGGTGGTGCTGCAGCTTCAGCTCGATCAGCTTGGCCTGGTAGTTGCCGCGGTACAGGATCGCGAAATCGCTGTAGGGCCGGTCGGTACGCAGGTGCAGGGTGAGCAGTTCGACGGCCACGCGCTCGGCTTCGGCGTCTTCGTTGCGGCAGCGGATCACGCGGATCTCGTCGCCGTGGCCCATCTCGCTCCACAGTTGCTTTTCAAACTCGTGGGGGTTGTTGGAGATCAGCACGTTGGCGCAACGCAGGATGCGGCTGGTGGAGCGGTAGTTCTGCTCCAGCATCACCACTTTCAGGGACGGGTAGTCGTCCTTGAGCAGCATCAGGTTTTCCGGGCGGGCGCCGCGCCAGGCGTAGATCGACTGGTCGTCATCGCCCACCACGGTGAACTGGTTGCGCTTGCCGATCAGCAGCTTCACCAGCAGGTATTGGCTGGCGTTGGTGTCCTGGTATTCGTCCACCAGCAGGTAGCGGACTTTGTTCTGCCACTTTTCGAGGATGTCGGCATGTTCCTGGAACAGCTTCACCGGCAGCAGGATCAGGTCGTCGAAGTCCACCGCGTTGAACGCCTTGAGCGTGCGCTGGTAGTGGGTGTAGACAATGGCGGCAGTCTGCTCCTTGGGGTTGCGCGCAGCTTCCAGGGCTTCGGCGGGCAGGATCAGGTCGTTTTTCCACGAGCCGATCATGTTCTTGATCTCGTCGACGCCGTCGTCGCCCGCGTATTCCTTCTGCATGATGTCGGTCATCAGCGCCTTGACGTCTGTCTCGTCAAAGATCGAGAAGCCCGGCTTGTAGCCCAACCGCACGTGTTCCTTGCGGATGATGTTCAGCCCCAGGTTGTGGAAGGTACACACGGTGAGGCCACGGCCTTCGCCACCCTTGAGCAGGGTGCCGACGCGCTCTTTCATTTCCCGCGCCGCCTTGTTGGTAAAGGTCATGGCGACGATGTACTGGGCACGGATGCCACAGCTCTGGATCAGGTGCGCGATCTTGCGGGTGATCACGCTGGTCTTGCCGGAACCGGCACCGGCGAGCACCAATAGAGGGCCGCCGACGTAGTTCACGGCTTCTTGCTGCCGGGGATTGAGTCGGGACATACGAAATTCAGGAGGTCATTGATCAAAAGGGCGGGCATTTTAACAGGCTGGCAAGATTCTGCTGCCTCTGAACGACAGTGTGACGTACCACTCGATCTAAATTTGCCGGTTTTGTTACTTTGCCGCAGGATGTGCAGGGTATTTAGGACTATTGTTCGGTCTAGAGCTGCACAGTGCGCATTTGATAACCCATATCATTGGTCATTATCGGGGCGCACGTCATAATGCCCGCCGCCAACGAAATTTTGCAGAGTCTAGGGAGCTAGCTTGTCTACGCCTGTCGAACCCTTGCGTTTGCTGCTACTGGCCGATGAGCCAGCGTGGGCAGCGTTATTGCGCGAGTGCCTGGCGCCGATGGGCGACGGAGCTGTGCTGATCAGCGCGCCAAACTGGGAGTCTGTGAGCAACCTGTTCGACGACGATCACAGCGCGGTGCTGTTGACCACGGCCAACCTTCAGCCCGGCCCCGGTCGCTGCAGCTTGCCAACGGTATTGCTGTTGGAAGAGGAACCCCTGGTTTCGCCCCTCGGCGTCAGCGACTGGCTGATCCTGAATGCATTGGATGTCGATACATTGCGCCGTTGCCTGCGGCATGTGCGCGAGCGCGGTGTACTGGAAAACACCCTGCAACGCCTGGCCGAACAGGACCCGCTGACCGGTATCGCCAACCGCCAGGGCTTCCAGACCCTGCTGACCGCCCGCCTGGCGGAAAACGAAGGCCGTGGCGTTGCCCTCGGCCACCTCGACCTGGACAACTTCCGTCACGCCAACGACGCCCTCGGCCACCAGGCCGGCGACCGCCTGATCCTGCAAGTGGTCTCGCGGCTCAAGAGCCAGCTGGAGGCCGGCGATCAACTGGCGCGCCTGGGCAGCGACGAATTTGCCCTGCTGATCGACACCCGCCGTGCGCCCCAGCGCGCCGAATGGATGGCCGAGCGCATCGTCGAAGCCATGGCCGAACCCTATTGGGTCGATGGCGAAAGCCTGCTGATCGGTTGCAGTCTCGGCGTGGCCCATGCCCGCGCCAAGGCCGGCGCCGACCCGTTGATGTGGCACGCCCACATCGCCATGCAGCAAGCCAAAAGCACCCAGGGCTGCACCTTTCATATCTTCAACGAACGCATCAACCGCAATGCCCGCAGCCTCGCCGACCTTGAAAGCGAGCTGCGCCGGGCGTTGCGTCGTGACGAACTGGAGCTGCATTACCAGCCCCGCCTGGACCTCGACGATGGGCATATCGTCGGCCTGGAAGCACTGGTGCGCTGGCGCCACGGTGAGCGCGGCCTGTTGCCGCCGAGCGAGTTCGTGCCGCTGGCCGAGCAGAGCGGCTTGATCGTGCCGCTGGGCTACTGGGTGATTTCCCGGGCCCTGCGCGACATGCAGGACCTGCGCGAACGCGGGATTGCGCCGTTGCACATGGCGGTCAACCTGTCGTTCCGCCAGTTTCAGGACAGCCAACTGCTCAGCACCCTCAGCCGGCTGATTGCCGAGCGCGGCGTGGAAGCCCAGTGGCTGGAATTTGAGCTGACGGAAACCGCCGTGATGCGCCGCAGCGACCTGGTCAAGCAGACCATGGATGCGCTGGGCCGCCTGGGTGTGCGCTTTTCCCTGGATGATTTTGGCACCGGCTTTTCGTCGTTCGTGCACCTCAACAGCCTGCCGATTGCCTTGCTGAAGATCGACAAGAGCTTTGTCGGCGGCATGGAAGAGCGCGAAGAGAATCGCAAGCTGGTGCACGCGATGATCAACCTGGCTCATAACCTGAACCTGGAAGTGGTCGCCGAGGGCGTGGAAACCGCCGAGCAACTGGCGTTGCTGCGGTTGTTCGGCTGCGATCAGGCCCAGGGTTACCTGATCAGCAAGCCGTTGCCGTTGGCGGAACTGGTGGACTACCTGACGTTTGGTGACAGCCAGGAACTGGTGGGCGGCGTGATCTGACCGTGTAAACCCGATCAAAATGTGGGAGCCAGCTTTTGTGGGAGCTGGCTTGCCTGCGATAGCATCACTGCGATGTGTCTGACCTACCGAGGTGCCTGCATCGCGGGCAAGCCCGGCTCCCACATAAGCCAACTCCTACACTGACCGAGTAGAGTCATTACTCCGGCTGCGCGGCTTGAAATCCTTGGTGGGTTTCAGGCTCCTGGCGAATCATCCGCTTCATCTTCCGTTCAAACGCCCAGGTCAGGCTGACTGCCGCGCACGCCAGGCCCAGGGCCAGGCCCCACCAAACGCCCGTCGGCCCCCAGCCGAGATTGAACGCCATCAACCATGCGGCCGGTGCGCCGATCAGCCAGTAGCAGCCCAGTCCGACCAGGAAGGTGGTCTTGGCATCCTTGAGTCCGCGAATACAGCCCATGGCGATGGTCTGCACGCCGTCGAACAGCTCAAACCATGCGGCCACCGCCAGCAGGCTGACGGCGAGGTCGATCACGTCGCGAAACGCCGGGTCATGCTGGTCGAGGAACAAGCTGATCAGTGGGTGCGAGAACAACCACAGCACCGCTGCAAAGCCCAGCATCACCACTGCGCCAAAGCCTATGCCAACTCGCCCGGCCAGCCGCGCTTCCAGCAACTGCCCGGCACCATAATGCTGGCCGATACGCATGGTGATCGCGTACGACATGCCCGCCGGCACCATGAACGCCACCGACACGATCTGCAGGGCGATCTGGTGCGCAGCCAGCTGCGTACTGCCCATGGTGCCCATGCACAGCGCGGCGAACGCAAAGAGCCCGACTTCCACCGCATAGGTGCCACCAATCGGCAGGCCCAGGCGCCACAGTTCCCGCAGGTAGTGCAGGTTGGGCCGCAGCAAACCCTTGCGCAGCGGATACGCGTCGTAGGCACGGTTGTATTTGATGTACCAGATCAGCGCCAGGGCCATGCAGTTGGCAACGATGGCGGTGACCAGGCCAATGCCCACCAGCCCGAGTTTCGGCAGGCCGAACATGCCTTCGATCAACGCGTGGTTGAGCAGGTAGTTGATCACCGTGCCGCCCAGGCTGATCACCATCACCGGCGTGGCCTTGCCGATAGCACTGGTGAAGCCGCGCAGGGCCATGAACGTCAGGTAGCCGGGCAGGGCGAACGGCAGGATGGTCAGGAACTGGCCGGCGGACGCGACGTTGGTTTCGGTCTGGCCGAACATCAGCAGCACTGGCTTGAGGTTCCACAGCAGCAAACCAGCCACCAGCGCCATCAACCAGGCCAGCCACAGCCCGGCCTGGGTCAGGCGGGTGGCGCCCTCGATGTCGCCGGCGCCCTGGCGGATCGCGACCAGCGTGCCCACGGCAGCGATCACGCCGATGCAGAAAATCGACACGAACGAATAGCTCGCCGCACCCAGGCCTCCGCCGGCCAGGGCCTCGGGGCTCAGGCGGGCCATCATCAGGGTGTCGGTCAGCACCATCAGCATGTGGGCCAACTGTGAGGCAATCAGCGGCCCTGACAGCCGCAGAATGGCCCAGAGTTCGGTACGTGCAGGATGCTGCATGATCATCACGCTCAAAAAGTCAGGGAAGGGTGGAAGGGTTGATTCTCGGCGCCCACAGCGCATTGCACAAAGGGATAAATCCGATGATTCGCATGATTAAAACTCATGCCTGAATGATTCTGGTAGGGTTTCGATATTGCGCCGTCGGAGTTTTCGCCATGTCTCGTCGTCTTCCTCCTCTTTACGCCTTGCGCGCGTTTGAAGCTGCGTCCCGCTACAACTCGTTCACCCGGGCGGCGGAAGAGTTGTCGATTACCCAAAGTGCGGTGAGCCGGCACATTCGTACCCTGGAAGAGCATTTCGCCTGCCGCCTGTTCCAGCGCAGCGGCCGCACCTTGCAACTCACCGAGGCAGCGCGCCTGTTGCTGCCGGGCGTGCGTGAAGGCTTTGCGGCCCTGGAGCGCGCCTGCCATACCTTGAATGCCGAGGACGACATCCTGCGCATGAAGGCGCCGTCCACCCTGACCATGCGCTGGCTGCTGGCGCGCCTCAGTCGCTTCCGGCACCTGCAGCCGGGCAATGAAGTGCAACTGACCAGCGCCTGGATGAGCGTCGATGAGGTGGATTTCAACCAGGAACCATTCGATTGCGCGGTGTTGCTGAGCAACGGGCATTTCCCGCCGGACTGGGAAGCCAGCTATCTGTTTCCGGAGTTGCTGATTCCGGTGGGCGCGCCGAACCTGTTGAGCGACGGACCCTGGGACGTTGCACGCCTGGCCTCTGCCGAGCTGCTGCACCCGACGCCGGACCGGCGTGACTGGCGCAACTGGCTGGAGCGCATGGGGCTGTCATCCCAGGTTTCGCTCAAGGGCGGGCAGGTGTTCGACACCTTGGAGTTGGGCATGATCGCCGCCGCCCGAGGGTACGGCGTGTCCATGGGCGACTTGCTGATGGTGGCCGAAGACGTGGCCCAAGGCCGCCTGAGCCTGCCATGGCCCACCGCTGTGGCCAGTGGGGAAAATTACTATCTGGTGTGGCCGAAGACCCGGCCGGGTGGCGAGCGTTTGCGACGGCTGGGTGACTTTCTCCAGGGCGAAGTGCAGGCCATGGAATTACCCCAGGTCGAGCGCCTCGACTGAGTGGATTGCGCACCGGCCAGCAATCGTTTGCGCGATACCCCTGTGATTCGCTCAAGTATTGAGCCTGCCCGCCGAAGTAGGGTTGTTGGAACTACCGTTCTGCAACGTTTCCCCTATTAGAATTTTGCCGAGCAGCGCTATGAGATCAGGATGATCCTGGCCTCGGCCAGGAGCCTTCATGTCTCAACCTCGCGCCCGGATTGCCTCTCAACTGGGGCTTGCCCTCGCCGTGATACTGGCTGTCGTCATCAGCGGCAGCACGGTATTCGCGTTGCGTTCGCTGGACTCCGCCAACCTCGACACCCGCGAGGAGCACCTGGCCAGCGAGGCCCGCTTGCTGGCCGACCAGCTCAATACCTTCCACAGCACCTTGCGCGAAAGTACCCAGCGTTTGAGCGGGCTGTTTGAAAAGCGCTTCAGCGCCGGCTTGAGTACGCGCCCTGAGCAACCGGTGACGGTGGCGGGCGTGCAGACGCCGGGCCTGTACCTGGGCGAGGAAGTGCTCAACAACAACTTCGCTGAAGTCGATGAGTTCAAGCAGATGTCCGGCGGCGTGGCGACCTTGTTCGTACGCAGCGGCGAGGACTTTATCCGCGTCAGCACCTCCCTGACCAAGCAGGATGGCAGCCGCGCCATCGGTACGGCGCTGGATCACCAGCATCCGGCCTATCAACGTTTGCTGGGCGGGCAGGGCTACGTTGGCCGTGCGGTGTTGTTCGATCGCTCCTACATGACCCAGTACAGCCCGGTGCGGGACGCCAGCGGCAAAGTGATTGCGGTGCTGTTTGTCGGCTTCGACTACACCGATGCGCAGAACGCCCAGTTCGACAACCTCAAGCGCTTCCGCATCGGCCAGACCGGTTCCCTGGCGCTGCTGGACGAGCAGAAGCACTGGCTGGTACCGCCCGCTGGCGTGCAGGCGCTGGATCAGTCGATTCCGGTGATGCTCGACCTGGCCGCCAAACCTGGAAAAGGCCGTTTCTGGAGCGACAAGAACGAAGACTTCTACAGCGTTGCCGTGCCGTTTGAAGGCGGCCCGTGGTCGGTGGTGGCGAGCATGCCGAAAGCCGAAATTCGCGCGGTGACCTGGTCGGTGGGGATTCGCCTGGCGATCGGCAGCTTGCTCGCGATGCTGCTGGCGGTGGGCGCGGCGGTCTGGTTGCTGCGCAGCAAGTTGCAGCCATTGGGCGACCTGGTGCGTCAGGCCGAAGCCCTGGGCGCCGGTGATTTGAGCGCACGGCTGAACGTTTCCAGCCATGACGAAATCGGCCAACTAGCCCGCAGTTTCAACCAGATGGGCGAAGCGCTGTCGACCATGGTGTCGCATATCCGCAAGGCGGCTGAAGACGTGAACAGCCGCGCCCAGGCACTGTCGGGGTTGTCCGGCGGTGCGTACGAAGGCATGGAGCAACAGTCCGGCGAGATCACCAGCATGGCCGGCGCGGTGGAAGAGTTCAGCGCCACCTCGCTGAATATTGCCGACAACATGGGCAACACCGAGCGCCTGGCCCAGGACAATGCCCAGCAAACCAGGATCGGCCGCACCTCGATGCAGGAAGCGTCGTCGTCCCTGGAACACATCGCCACCGCGCTGAACAGCACGGCCACGGTGATCAACACCCTGGGCCAGCGCTCCCAGGAAATCGGCGGGATCGTCGGGGTGATCACCGCTATTGCCGAACAGACCAACCTGCTGGCGCTCAACGCCGCCATCGAAGCGGCGCGGGCCGGTGAGCAGGGGCGCGGGTTTGCGGTGGTGGCCGATGAAGTGCGCAACCTCGCATCGCGCACTCGTCAGGCCACGGATGAGATTTCCGGGATGATCCAGAGTATCCAGCAGGAAACCGGCAACGCCATCAGCACCATGGAACAAGGCAACGTGCTGATGCAGGAAGGCCTGGCTCGCAACGCTGACGTCGCCTCCGCGCTGGCACGGATCGACGAGCAAAGCCGCTCGGCGGGCCAGCAGTTTGCGGCCATTACCACGGCGACCCAGGAGCAGAGCAGCACGGCGACCCTGCTGAGCAGCAACTTGCAGAGCATCGCCCTGGCCAACAGCGAGCAGCGTGAAGTGGTGTCCAACCTGGCGATCACCGCCAAGGAACTGGAGACCCTGGCGGCGGGCTTGCGGCATGAGGTTGACCGGTTTCGTTGATTGACTGTTCGGGCCTCATCGCGGGCAAGCCAGCTCCCACAGTTGACCGTGTTGTTCTGGAGTACGCGGTCCACTGTGGGAGCCGGGCTTGCCCGCGATGACGGCCGACCCGACGCGTCAAACGTCGGATCGGTCGCCCAGCCCCGGGTCCACACGCTTGCCAATGTCCTTGAGTCGCGCCAGTTGATCAACCATCCCTGGCGCTTCATCCAGGCTGCTGACAAAGGTCCACAGGTAAGTCATCACCGCATACACATGGCCGGCCTTGACCGCCGGCGACAGCGCCAACTGGCTGATGGCGACCACAAACAACAGCGCCGCCAGCGTGCCGATAAACAGGAACGCTGCGGCCTCGCGGTCCGACAGCCAGATGCGCAGGCGTGACAGCACCTGGTAGTGGCGCTGCAAGGTCTGTGCGCCGACCTTTTCCACCAGGCCGATTTCCTTTTCCAGGCGGTCATTCAAGCGCTCATGCAGTTCCTGATTGCGCCGGGCAAAGCGTGGCAGCAGGGTTGTGCACAGCACCAGCGCCGTCAGGCACGCCAGGCCTATCCACGGCTCGATCACCAACAGCATCACTGCCGCACCGACGATGGAAACCAGCGCCGTCGCGATGATCGGCACGTGTTTTTCGAAGAAGTCGACAAAGTCCCGCGCCAGCACCACCCGCGCCGCCGCTCGTGAAGTGCTGTGGTTTTGCAGGCGCTGGTTGAGAATCACCGGCACCGCAAGGTCCGCGTAGATGCGGGTGAAGGTGCGTGTATCCAGCGCCCGTCGCGCCGCCCCGACCACCCAGAACGCCAGCACCACGGCGGCGTAGAACAGCGCGCTGCCGGCGTCGCCGCGGATGATCGAGTCCACCGCGAACCCCGCAAACAGTGGGTAGGCCAGCAGCAATGCGTTCTCCAGGGCCACCAGCGACAAGGTGCAGAACAACTTGCCGGGATAGGCCTTGGCGATCGCCTTGAGGGTTTGGCTGGCGGATTGTTGCCCGATCTTTTTGCTTTCTTCGATCAGAATTTGCGGTGTTACGGATGACATGGGGTGCACCAAGGGGGAGATAAACGCTAGTATTGAGCGACTGCTCAAGTATCCTTGAGCGACCGCTCAAAAAGCAAGCGCCGTCGATCTGCCGGTGCCTGAAGGAAAAGCCTCATGTCGCGTATCGACCGTAAAGACCAGATCATCGCCGCCGCCCTGGAGCTGTTTCGCAGCAAAGGGTTTGCCGATGTTTCCACCCGCGACCTGGCGGAGCATGCCGGGCTGTCCCGCAGCCACGTCTATCACTACTTCAGCGACTGGAAAGAACTGCGCCGCGAAGCGTTCGTGCGGTTCGCCAACGAGCAACTGGACGAGGTGAGGGCGCCGCTGGTGGATCTGCCACCATTGGAAGCCCTCGAAGGGTTCCTGCGTGACTGCCTGCCCTCCACGGCAGACGCCGGTTGGGCGCTGTGGCTGGATGCCTGGGACGAAGCCATGCATGACGAGCCATTGGCCCAGGCCTACCTGGTGATCAACGCCCAATGGCAAGCCATGCTCGCCGAGATCATCGAGCAAGGTGTGGCGGCCAAAGTGTTCCGCTGTGAGTCGCCCAAGCGCGCCGCGCGGCAACTGTTCGCCGTCGCCATGGGCTATGCCGATGACTTGATGCTCAAACCCTCCGTTGAATCCGCTGAAGCGGTGATGGATGAGGTGATGGAAGTGGCGGGGCTGCTCCTGGCGTTGCCTAGGACGCGCTAGCAGGGCGGTATTGCAAGGCCTCCGCCAGATGATGGCGGGCGATGGCTTCCACCTGTTCCAGGTCGGCCAGGGTGCGGGCGACCTTGAGCAGGCGATGGGCTGCCCGCAACGACAGCGTCAGCCGTTCGCAGGCGCTTTCCAGCCAGCCTTCATCAGCCTTTTTCAGTTTGCAGTGCTGGCGTAGCCCCGGCAGATCGAGAAATGCATTGGCGCAGCCCTGGCGCCGTTGTTGGCGGTCCCGGGCATCGGCGACGAGGACGGAGGCGCTGGCGGTGTCATCACCGGACTGTATGCCCGGGTTCAGCGCGGTGCTTTCCCGGGCGACGGTCACGTGCAGGTCAATCCGGTCCAGCAGCGGCCCCGAGAGTTTGTTGCGATAGCGCTGAATCTGCTCCGGCGTGCAGCGACAGCGCCCACTGGGCTCGCCCACATAGCCGCAAGGGCAGGGGTTCATTGCCGCCACCAACTGAAAGCGCGCCGGGAAACGCACCCGGTCGCGAGCGCGGGAAATCACGATATGCCCGGACTCCAGCGGCTCACGCAGCACCTCCAGGACCTTGCGATCAAACTCCGGCAACTCGTCGAGAAACAACACACCGTGATGGGCCAGGGTTATTTCCCCCGGCTGCGGTTTCGAGCCGCCGCCCACCAGCGCCGGGCCGGATGCCGAATGATGCGGCTGGCGAAATGGCCGGTGTGGCCAATGGCTCAGCGGCGCCAGGCTGACCACCGATTGAATCGCCGCCACCTCCAGCGCTTCCTGTTCACTCAAGGGCGGCAACAACCCCGGCAGACGGCTGGCGAGCAAGGTCTTACCGGTGCCCGGTGGCCCGCTGAGCAACAGGTTGTGGGCGCCCGCCGCAGCGATCAACAGCGCACGCTTGGCTGCCAGTTGGCCCTGCACTTCACTCAGGTCCGGGTAGGGTTTGTTCAAGTACATCAGGCCGCTGGAGACGAAGGGCTCGATCGGCACGTGACCGTTCAGGTGCGCCACCACTTGCAGCAGATGATCCACCGCAATCACCTTCAACCCCGAAGCCAGGCAGGCTTCCTCGGCATTGGCCCGTGGCACGATCAAGGTGCGCCCGACCTTGCGCGCCGCCAGGGCTGCCGGCAACACACCTTTCACCGGCCGCACCTCACCGGACAGCGCCAGCTCGCCCAGGCATTCCACGTTGTCGAGGGTCAGCGCCGGTACCTGCACGCTGGCGGCGAGAATCCCCAGGGCAATCGCCAAATCAAAACGCCCGCCGTCCTTGGGGAGGTCGGCGGGTGCGAGATTGAGGGTGATGCGGCGGGACGGGTATTGCAGCGCAGAATTGAGAATGGCGCTGCGCACGCGATCTTTGCTTTCCTTCACGGCGGTTTCCGGCAGGCCCACCAGCGTCAGCGACGGCAAGCCGTTGGCCATGTGCACCTCGACAGTGACGGCGGGCGCTTCGACGCCTATCTGGGCGCGGCTGTGGACGATGGCGAGGGACATGCTGGTTCCTTGAAATGAGTGGCCGCTTCCTGCGGTTTTTCAAGGGTAGTCGAGTGATGGCGGCGCGCGGCGGCGAGGTTTTACAGAACGTATCGCGCTAGCGGTCCGACGGCGGCACACACAGAAACTCCTTCGCCAACGTCAACCACGCCTGCGCCGCAAACGACAATTTGCACTGGCGCCGCCACGCCAGCATCAGTCGCCAGTTCAGGGCCGGCGACTGTATTTCCGCGATGCTGAACTGGCTCGCATCAAGGGTTTCGCAGAATGCCCGGGGCAGCAGGGTGATGCCCACGCCCAGTCGTACCAGGGAGGCAATAAAGTCCCATTGGCTGCTGCGGCCACTGATCCGCGGCTCAAAACCGGCTTGTGCACAGGCATCAAGTACGAATTGGTTCAGGGTGAAGGTGTCATCGTAAAAGATGAATTCGCAGGCTTGCAGTTCGCTCAGCTCCACCGAGCTGCGGCCTTGCCAGGGCGAGTCATGGGGCGCGAGCAGGCACAGTGGCGATTCGAACAAGGGCATGGATTCGAATTCGGACCAGATGTCCGCCACGCGCGGCGAGTCCAGGATGGTGCCGAACTCCAGCGTGCCCTGGCGCAGATCCTGGATGGTGATATTGCCGCCGCTTTCAAACAGTTTCAGTTCGATCTTCGGGTAACGGGCGTGATACTCCGCAAAGATCGGCGCCAGTGCGAGGTGGGTAGAGGGCGAAAGCCCCATGCGCAGGGCGCCGCGCCCGACATGCTGCAAGTCTTGCAGCTCTACCGTCATTTCATCGTGCAGCGCGATCATTTCCTTGGCGCGCTTGAGCACAATTTCCCCGGCGTCCGTCAGGGTGAAGCGTTTTCCCATGCGGTCGAGCAGCTTCAGGCCCAGGCTCGACTCCAATTGCTGCACCATCTTGCTGACTGTTGGCTGGGTCAGGTGCAGCTTCACAGCGGCTTTGGTAAAGCTCTGCTGGTCGACGACTTCTACGAAATAACGGAGCGCCCGGATGTCCATCTTGCATTCCAATTTTGCATGGTTTTCATAATATTAATTCATTATATCTTTAAAAAATGGCTGGATAAGATTTGTTACATCTGTTCCCAGCCAGCGCTTCCATGACGCCTTAAGGGCCTTGCCAGACGCTTCCATGGCCAGATTTCTCGCAGTGTATGAATCAAAGGCAACGCTATTTCTGGAGAGCAACTGTGCTTAACAAAACGCGTCATTCTTTTTCCGGTTCTGATGAGATGTCTCAGGGAGCGCGCTTCGTTAAGGAGTTGCTGGCGCAGGCGCAGATCGAGGTCAACGGGCCATCGGCTGCCGATATGCAATTGCACCACAGTGCCACATTTGATCTCGCCCTGGCCAAGGGCAATCTGGGCCTTGGCGAAGACTACATGGATGGCGGCTGGGACGCCGAGGCGCTGGATGAGTTTTTTTTCCGCCTCATGCGCTCCGGCGTGATCGACCAGGCTAACCCGGCCACCTTGTTGTTTCACGCGTTCAGCTCCCGCTGGCTGAACCTGCAAAACAAGAAACGCGCCTGGCAAGTCGGCGAAGCACATTACGACCTCGGCAATGACTTCTACGCACGCATGCTCGACTCGCGCATGACCTACACCTGTGGCTACTGGAAAGATGCCACCACCCTGGAGCAGGCGCAGTTCGCCAAGCTGGACCTGATCTGTAAAAAACTGGGGCTCAAGCCGGGCATGCGCGTGCTGGATATCGGCTGTGGCTGGGGCAGTTTCATGAGTCATGCGGCCGAGCACTACGGGGTCGAGTGTGTCGGCGTGACCATCTCCAAGGAGCAGGCGGAGTGGGGGCGGGCCAAGTATTCACATCTGCCGATCGAGTTTCGTCTGCAGGACTATCGGGATATCGACGAGCAGTTCGACCATATCGCCAGTGTCGGCATGTTCGAGCATGTGGGGCGCAAGAACCATCGGGCGTATATGGAGGTCGCCAACCGCTGCCTGAAAGACGATGGGTTGTTCCTGCTACACACTATCGGCAAGAACCAACGCAACAGCACGCCGGATCCGTGGATCGACAAATACATCTTTCCCAACGGTGATTTGCCCTCGATCGGGCAGATCGGCGACGCCATGGACGGGTTATTTGTTGCCGAGGATTTGCACAACTTTGGCGCCGACTACGACAAGACGCTGATGGCCTGGTGCGAAAACTTCGAACTGGCGTGGCCGGATTTCGCAGACACCTTTGGCCAGCGCTTCTACCGGATGTGGCGCTATTACCTGCTGTCGTGTGCAGGGGCGTTTCGCGCGCGGGATATCCAGCTGTGGCAGTGGGTATTGTCGAAGAAGGGGGTTGTCGGCGGGTATCAGCGGGTGAGCTGAGGGTTGCAACGGTTTAACGGGGACAGGCGAAACCTGCCCCGGTTGGGCCGGCTTATTCGGCGGCAGGCGTCAATCGCGCTTCCAGCTCCGCCACCTTGGCCTCAAGGCTTTCCAGTCGCGCCCGAGTGCGCGCCAACACCACCATCTGGCTATCAAACTCTTCCCGGCTTACCAGGTCCAGCTTGCTGAAACCGCTTTGCAGCAGCGCCTTGAACTGGCTTTCAATTTCATTGCGTGGCAGCGGCGTGTCGCTGCTGAACAGGCGGGAGGCGTGGCCGCTCAGGGCGTCGAGGAGGTCTTTGGGCGCGAGCATGGGAAATAGTCCGGAAAATCTGTTGGCCGGCAGTGTATCACGCAGCGTCTATAGTCTTTTCCAGCCCCTGCGGCGCACGCTTTTCGCGCATGAGGACGGGCGGTCGCGCACCGTTTTCGTGCGTATCTTCGCTGTCGTGGCGCCCGGTAGGTGGGCACAGGCGAACAAAGGACTGATTTCAGTGATTTTTACGGAGCTGGCAAGCTTTCTGCTTAGACGATCATGACCCATGCACTGATGCAGTCGCTGTGACGATGCAGTGCGCCGACGGACCAGCGGTACATGTTTCGTCACCAGTGGTTAGCGAGCGTCGCAATGGCAAATGCCAGGGCGACGAAGCGTTACAAAGCCAGGCACTGCGCTTAGACTTGAGACGGGTTTGTTTTCCTGGGGCAAGTCCACCAATTCGGGAGAGAGTTTTCATGAAGCTAGTCACTGCCATCATCAAGCCGTTCAAGTTGGACGATGTACGCGAGTCACTGTCCGAGATCGGCGTGCAGGGCATTACCGTTACTGAGGTCAAAGGCTTCGGTCGGCAGAAGGGTCACACCGAGCTGTATCGCGGCGCGGAATACGTGGTCGATTTCCTGCCAAAGGTGAAGATTGATGTCGCCATTGACGACAAGGATCTTGACCGGGTTATCGAGGCGATAACCAAGGCCGCCAACACCGGCAAGATCGGTGACGGCAAGATCTTCGTGGTCAATCTGGAACAGGCTATTCGCATCCGTACCGGCGAAACCGATACCGACGCAATCTAAGCCGCCAAACCCCAACGCCCCAGGAGAAAACAATATGACTCTGCGTAAATTCGCAGGGCTAGGAGCCCTGTTGTCCCTCGTAATGCCGGCCCTGGCCATGGCGGCGGACCCAGTACCTGCTCCAGTCCTCAATTCCGGCGACACCGCGTGGATGCTCACGTCCACCGCGCTGGTGCTGTTCATGACCATTCCAGGCCTCGCGCTGTTCTACGGCGGCATGGTTCGCTCCAAAAACATTCTTTCCGTGATGATGCAGTGCTTCGCCATCACCGGCCTGATCACCATCCTGTGGTTCGTGTACGGCTACAGCATGGCGTTCGACACCACCGGTATGGAAGCAGGCGTCGTCAACCTCAACTCGTTTGTGGGTGGCTTGTCCAAACTGTTCCTCTCGGGTGTGACCCCGGCCAGCATCACCGGCCCGGCGGCGTTGTTCCCTGAGGCCGTGTTCGTGACCTTCCAGATGACCTTCGCGATCATCACCCCGGCGCTGATCGTTGGTGCATTCGCCGAGCGGATGAAGTTCTCCGCGATGCTGATCTTCATGGGCGTCTGGTTCACCCTGGTCTACGCACCGATCGCCCACATGGTATGGGGCGGTCCGGGTTCGTTGCTGGGCGACTGGGGCGTGCTCGACTTCGCAGGCGGCACCGTGGTGCACATCAACGCCGGTGTGGCCGGCCTGGTAGCGTGCCTGGTACTCGGCAAGCGTAAAGGCTTCCCAACCACCCCAATGGCCCCGCACAACCTCGGTTACACCCTGGTGGGCGCGGCCATGCTGTGGGTCGGCTGGTTCGGCTTCAACGCCGGCTCCGCTGCTGCGGCCAACGGCACTGCCGGCATGGCGATGCTGGTGACCCAGATCGCTACCGCTGCTGCGGCCCTGGGCTGGATGTTCGCCGAGTGGGTCACCCACGGTAAGCCAAGCGCACTGGGCATCGCCTCGGGTGTGGTTGCGGGCCTGGTGGCAATCACCCCAGCCGCTGGCACCGTGGGCCCGATGGGTGCCCTGGTGATCGGCCTGGCTGCCGGTGTGGTGTGCTTCTTCTGCGCCACTACCCTGAAACGCAAACTGGGCTACGACGACTCCCTGGACGCCTTCGGCGTGCATGGTATCGGCGGTATCCTCGGCGCGATCCTGACCGGCGTGTTCGCCGCACCGTCGATGGGTGGCTTCAACGCCGCTACTACCGACATTGCCGCACAGGTCTGGGTTCAGGCCAAAGGCGTCGGCTTCACCGTCATCTACACCGCTATCGTGACGTACATCATCCTCAAGGTGCTGGACGTGGTGATGGGCCTGCGGGTGACCGAAGAAGAAGAGGCGGTTGGCCTCGATCTGGCGCAACACAACGAGCGCGGCTACAACTTGTAAGTACGCGAAAAAAAGATGCCCGGCTTGCCGGGCATTTTTTTGCCTTGGGTTTGTCTGTGGCTAAAGGTGTATGGGTTTTTTTGCGACTTTGTGATGGGATCCGCACTGCACTTTTCAGTGTGCGAATGTCTTACAGGCATGTAGGCGTATTCGGCACTTTGTTTTTTCCCTGAGCGCGCTAGAATGCGCGCCGATAGGCGGAGAACTGTATGTGGCAACAGACCCTGATAACCCTGCGGGCCAAGCCCCGGGGCTTTCATCTGGTGACGGACGAGTTGCTCGCCGGCCTGCCTGAATTGAAGGCCTGTCGGGTGGGACTGTTGCATTTGTGGCTGCAGCACACCTCGGCCTCGTTGACGGTCAACGAGAATGCCGACCCGGCGGTTCGCCGTGACTTCGAGCGTTTTTTCAATGCGCTGGTGCCGCAAGGCACGGCGGGATATGAACACAACGACGAGGGTCCGGATGATCTGCCGGCGCACTTCAAGGCCAGTCTGCTGGGCTGTCAGCTGAGTTTGCCGGTAAGGGCCGGCCGCTTGGCGATGGGGACCTGGCAAGGTGTTTATCTGGGCGAGCACCGTGATCATGGCGGTGCTCGTAAAGTCCTCGCCACCTTGCACGGTGATGGGGCATAAGCCACTGGTTAACCGGTGGATGTTGATTTTTTTCCGGCGGCCGTCGACAGGCGGCGAAGCTGGGCTATAACTAATCTGCTTTTCGCAAGTCATGAGGTAGAACATGAGCGACGATGATCTGGAAAACGACGACCTCGAAGTAGGCGACGACGACGAAACCGAGGAAGGTCTTGAGGCGGCTGCCGAAGACGTGGCTGACGACGACGGTGGCGACGATGCACCGGTCCCGGCAGCCAAGGGCAAGGCCAAGGCTGCAGTGTCGGTTGACGAGTTGCCGAGCGTAGAAGCCAAGAACAAAGAGCGCGATGCGCTGGCCCGGGCGATGGAAGAATTCCTCGCCAAAGGCGGCAAAGTGCAGGAAGTCGAGGCTAACGTGGTGGCAGATCCACCGAAGAAGCCGGATAACAAGTACGGCAGCCGGCCTATCTAAGGCCTGCTGTCTGCTTGCTGAAAAAGCCCGCCGTCGCTGCGGGCTTTTTCATGGGCGAAACAAAATGGTCAGGGCTAACACCCATCCAAGGATGAAGAGCGTGTGTGGCGAGGGAGCTTGCTCCCGTTGGGGCGCGAAGCGGCCCCTGGTTGGGTCGACGCGGTCTTTCAGAAAGGCCGTCGTGGCTGGTTCAGGGGCCGCTTCGCAGCCCAGCGGGAGCAAGCTCCCTCGCCACAAAAGCCCTTCATCATCAGGTTATGCATTCCAGCGGGCTAGCACGTCGGGTAGCTCGGTCAGGCTGCGAATCTCGGCATCCGGCAATTTCTCGGCCTCCCAGGCCTTGCCTGCCGGGTTGAACCACACCGCCCGCAGCCCCGCCTGCTGCGCACCGGCAATGTCATCCCCTGGATGGTCACCCACATGCACTGCCGCGCCCGGCGCTACGCCACCGCGCTGCAAGGCTTCCTGAAACAACCGCGCATCCGGCTTGGCAATACCAATGTCTTCAGCCCGGAGTGCAAAGTGGAAGTAGTCCGCCAACCCCACACGTTGCACATCGGCATTACCGTTGGTAATCACCCCCAGCAGATAGTCGCGGCGCAGTGCTTGCAGCATCGGTTCCGCTTCGGGGAATACCGTGAGTTGATGCCGGGCATGGATGAACGCTTCAAAGCACACATCCGCCATCTGCGCCGCTTCCGGCAGCGGGTACCCGGCTTCCTCGAAGGCGTATTGCAGCACCTTGTGACGCAACACGCTGATGCGATATTTCAGCTCGGGATGACGCTCCAGCACCTGCTGGCGCAGGCTGGCAAACTTCTCTAGGGGCAAGTCGCCCACCTTGGTGGCGTGGGTCGCCAGCCACTCGCGCATCGATGCCTCGGCGCTGATGATGACCGGCACGTTATCCCAGAGCGTATCGTCCAGGTCGAAGGTGATCAGCTTGATGCTCATGAGTCACTGCCCTTAATGCGTTTGGCCCGTGGATGGGCGCTGTCGTACACCGTTGCCAGGTGCTGGAAGTCCAGGTGGGTGTAGATCTGGGTGGTCTTGATGTCGGAGTGGCCCAGCAGTTCTTGCACCGCACGCAGGTCCTGGGAGGACTCCAGCAAGTGGCTGGCAAAGGAGTGCCGGAGCATGTGCGGGTGCAGGTTCTGCCCCAGCTCGCGCTCGCCGGCGGCCTTGACCCGCACTTGTATGGCCCGGGGCCCGAGGCGCCGGCCTTGCTGGCTGATAAACACCGCGTCGTCCGCCGGGTTGGCCAGGGCGCGCAGGGGCAGCCACAGCAGCAAGGCTTCGCGGGCCTTCTTGCCCACCGGCAATACGCGGGTCTTGCTGCCTTTGCCGAGCACTTGCACCAGGCCATCCGCCAGGTCCAGTTGATCGAGGTTAAGCCCGGTCAGCTCCGACAGGCGCAGGCCCGAGGAGTAGAAGAGTTCGAGGATTGCCTGGTCGCGATGGGCCAGGAAGTCGTCCTCCACGGCGCCATCGAGCAATTGCAGGGCGCGATCCGTGTCGAGGGTCTTGGGCAGGCGGCGTTCGCCCTTGGGCGGCGCCAGGCCGTTGGCCGGGTCGTGGTCGCACAGGCCTTCGCGGTTCAGGTAGTGATAGAGGCCGCGTACCGCCGATAGCAGGCGCGCCAGGCTGCGGGAGGATTGGCCTTGCTGGTGCAGGCGGGCGATCAGGCTGCGCAGACCCTGGATGTCCAGGGCCTTCCAGCTGCCGATGTGTTGTTTCTCGCAGAACGCCAGGACCTTGTTCAAGTCCCGCCGGTAGGCTTCCAGGGTATGCGGCGACACCTGGCGCTCGCTGCGCAGGTGAGCGCAGTAGGCGTCCAGTTGTCGTTCCATGGCTAGCGCACCGCGCGCAATGCGCTGGTGAAGCGTGGCAGGACGCGGCCCAGCACTTCGGCGATGTAGCTCAGGAACAGCGTGCCCACCGAGCTTTTGTAATGCTGCGGATCACGGCTGGCGATGGCCAGCACGCCATGCAAACCTTGATGACTGAGGGCAACCACGGCGGTGGAGCCGATCTGCTGGCGCTGCTCGGCGCCAAACAGGAAGTCCAGCTCATGCTCGCGCAAGGTGCCGCTGATGGTCTTGCCTTCGGACAGCAGGCCGCCAATCGCGGTCTGGGCATCGCTGCCGCTGACCCAGCGACCCACCGGCATCGGGTTGTCGCTGAACAGGATCAGGCTGACAAAGGGCACCTGGAAATCCTGGCGCAGGCTGTCTTCGACGGCGATCACCGCTTCTTCCAGGCTGGCGGCGTCCATCAGGGTCAGGACCAGGCGGCGGGTCTTGTCGAACAGGCGGTCGTTGTCGCGGGCCACATCCATCAGCTGCGAGAGCCGATGGCGCATTTCGATATTGCGCTCGCGCAGGATCTTCATCTGCCGCTCCACCAGCGACACGGTATCGCCGCGCTGGTGGGGAATACGCAGGGCCGGCAGCAGTTCTTCGTGTTCAACGAAGAAGTCCGGGTTAGCCTCCAGATACGCCGCAACGGCTGCGGCCTCCAGACTTTCGCTTGGGGATGCTTGCGCGGGTACTTGAGGCTTATCAGTCATTAGATTTGCTCACTCATAGACGGACCTGTCCTTCGTAGACGCGGGTGGCCGGGCCGGTCATTTTCACCGGTTGGCCGGGGCCTGCCCATTCGATGGACAGGCGTCCACCGGGCAGGTCGATCAGCAGCGGCGAATCCATCCACCCCTGGCTGATCGCGGCTACGGCAGCGGCGCAGGCGCCGGTACCGCAAGCCTGGGTTTCGCCGGCCCCGCGTTCCCACACGCGCAACTGCGCACGGGAACGGTCGATGACCTGCAGGAAGCCCACATTGACCCGCGCGGGAAAGCGCGGGTGGTTTTCGATCTTCGGCCCCAGTTCATGCACCGGCGCGTTGTTGATGTCATCCACCCGCAGCACGGCATGGGGGTTGCCCATGGACACGGCGGCCAGGTTGACGGTCTTGCCGTCCACGTCCACCGGGTAGCTTAGGGCTTGCTCGGTGGCCTGGAACGGAATGTCCGCCGGCACCAGCCGTGGCGCGCCCATGTTGACGCCGATCTGGCCATCGCTGCGAATATCCAGCTCGATGATGCCGCTTTTGGTCTCGACGCGAATCTGCCGCTTGGCGGTCAGGCGCTTGTCCAGGACAAAACGGGCGAAACAGCGGGCACCATTGCCGCACTGTTCCACTTCGGAGCCATCGGAGTTGAAGATCCGGTAACGGAAATCCACTTCCGGGTTACTCGGCGCTTCCACCAGCAACAATTGGTCGAAGCCGACACCGGTGTGCCGGTCGCCCCACAGCTTGGCGTGCTTGGGCAGGATGTGCGCGTGCTGGCTGACCAGGTCGAGGACCATGAAGTCATTGCCCAGCCCGTGCATCTTGGTAAAACGCAGCAACATGACCTTACTCCGGCAGCAGGCTTTCGCCAGCAAACAACTCGGCTACCGTCTCGCGGCGACGCACTTCAAACGCTTGATCACCGTCCACCAGCACCTCGGCGGTACGCCCGCGGGTGTTGTAGTTGGAGCTCATGACAAACCCATAGGCACCGGCCGAATGCACGGCCAGCAGGTCGCCTTCTTCCAGGGCCAGCTGACGTTCCTTGGCCAGGAAGTCGCCGGTCTCGCAGATCGGGCCGACGATATCGTAGCTGCGGCCTTCGCCTGCGCGTGGCTTGACGGCCGTCACATTCATCCAGGCCTGGTACAGCGCCGGACGGATCAGGTCGTTCATCGCCGCGTCGACGATGGCGAAATCCTTGTGCTCGGTGTGCTTGAGGTACTCGACCTGGGTCAGCAGCAGGCCGGCGTTGGCGACGATGTAGCGGCCCGGCTCGAACATCAGCGTCAGGTCGCGGCCTTCGAGGCGCTCGCGCACGGCCTTGATGTAGTCGGACACCAGCGGCGGCTCTTCATCGCGATAACGCACACCCACGCCGCCACCGAGGTCGATGTGGTGCAGGTAGATGCCGCACTCGCCGAGGCGGTCGACCAGCGCCAGCAGGCGGTCGAGGGCGTCGAGGAACGGTGGCAGGCTGGTCAGTTGCGAGCCGATATGGCAGTCGACACCCAAGACTTCCAGGTTCGGCAACTGCGCGGCGCGGATGTACACGTCCTCGGCGTCGGCAATGGCGATGCCGAACTTGTTCTCTTTGAGACCGGTGGAAATGTACGGGTGAGTGCCGGCGTCGACGTCCGGGTTGACCCGCAGGGAGATCGGCGCGCGAACGCCCATCTCGGCGGCCACCACTTGCAGGCGCTCCAGCTCGTCGGTGGATTCGACGTTGAAGCAGTGCACGCCAACTTCCAGGGCGCGGCGCATGTCTTCGCGGCTCTTGCCGACACCGGAGAACACAATTTTGTCAGCCTTGCCGCCGGCGGCCAGTACACGCTCAAGCTCGCCCCGGGACACGATGTCGAAACCGGCGCCCAGGCGCGCCAGGACATTGAGTACACCCAGGTTGGAGTTGGCTTTTACGGCGAAGCACACCAGGCTCGGCGTGCCTTCCAGCGCATCGGCAAAGGAGCGGTATTGCGCTTCGATGTGGGCACGGGAGTACACGTAGGTCGGGGTACCAAAGCGCTCGGCGATGGCGGACAGCGCGACACCTTCCGCGAACAGCTCGCCGTCCCGGTAGTTAAAAGCGTCCATGATGTTCCCTTAGTAGGTGTCGTGCTTGTGCGCTTTGGTTTGCGACGATTGCGCCTGTTCATTCGGGTCTTTGCTGTCATCGGGCAGATACAGCGGGCCTTTTTGACCACAGGCACTAACGAGGCAAGCGACCGCGACGAGCGCAGCAAGGGAAGAGATCAGGCGCTTCATGGCGAAATCCTTGAATATGCATTAATTGCGCCCGAGTATACCGACCACCCGCCGGATTGCCTATGCGCCGAAATACCCGTCCGGCGGGGCTTTGCCGAGTTTGTCGCGATTGTGCTTACACCAATCGAGGATAATTCACACGGCTGTGGGTAATGAAATCGGTATCCTTTGCAATCATGATGGCGCGTCCGTATTGTGCGGCGCTTGAGCGAGACCAGACACTTTTCGAGGTTCCCACAATGAGTTTGACCGAAGCGCGTTTTCACGACCTGGTGGATGCGACCCAGCAAGCGCTGGAGGATATTTTCGACGACAGCGGTCTGGATGTGGACCTGGAGAACTCGGCCGGTGTGCTCACCGTCAAGTTTGAAAATGGCACCCAATTGATTTTCAGCCGCCAGGAGCCCCTGCGTCAGCTATGGCTGGCGGCGCGTTCCGGTGGCTTTCACTTCGATTACGATGAAGAAGAAAAACGCTGGACCCACGACACCACCGATGAGCTGCTGAGCGAAATGCTCGCGCGCCTCACCCAGGAACAAGCCGGCGTCGAGCTGGACTTCGACGAGATCTGATCGTGACGCAGCCCGTTCCCGTACGCCCGCCCAAGCCGCTGTTCAGCAATGTCAGCCCGGCGGTGCCGTCACCTTGTATCAGTTTATGTCGGCTGGATGAGCACAAAGTCTGCCTCGGTTGCTTCCGTCATGTGGAAGACATCCGCGAATGGCGCTCCGCCGACGATGCGCGACGCCGCGTGATCGTCGCCCAGGCCGAGCAGCGCAGGACCTGCGCCTGAGGCCGTCTTGTTTATTTATTGTGCTGTGGTAGTGTCCGGATACACCTCAACTCATCGAGGTCCGTGAGAACCCCGCCTTTTCCTGGCGGGGTTTTGCTTTTTTGTGCAGAAAAAAGGAGTCTGCCTGAATCATGACCGCACCTTCCATCATCCTCACCCGTCTTGACGTGCAGCGTCTTGAGCAACTGATCGACCGTGTCGGCGAGGCGTCGCCGGGCGTTGAAGCCCTGCAACACGAACTCGACCGCGCCGAAGAAGTGGTTGGCCACGATGAAGTGCCTGCATCTGTCGTGACCATGAACTCCAGCGTGCATTGCCGTGAACAAGGCAGTGGCAAGGACTATCACCTGACCCTGGTCTACCCCAAGGACGCGAACGCCGACGAAGGCAAAATCTCGATCCTGGCGCCGGTGGGCAGTGCATTGCTGGGCCTGCAAGTCGGCCAGCACATCGACTGGCCAGCACCGGGTGGCAAGACCCTCAAGCTTGAATTGCTCGGCGTCGAAGGCCAGCCGAAAGACGGTGGCGCCTTTCCTCTCTAAACCTGGTTCAGCGCTTCATTGAGCGCCAGTTCCAGATCAGCCTTGTAGCGCAGGTACAGATTGCTCGGGCTTTGAACATCACCGAGCAGGCCGGACAGGTCCAGATCGGTGATGTAGCAGCGGTAACGCTCGGCTTCCCGGCGTTGCCCGACGATTTGCTGGGCGACCACCGCAAACAGTTGGTCGCCAAATTCCAGCTCGGAAAACTCCCGTTGATTGCAGTACAAGGTGATCCCCACCTGGCCCGGTGCTGCCTTGCCGATAATCGCCTGCACGTCGTAGAACGGCTTGTTGGCCGGGGTTTGCGGCGCTGGGCGCGGTTCGGCCCGCCGTGCACGGCCGCTGCCTGACGGCAACAGCTGGTAATACAGGATTTGCACCGCGCCGAAGGGCTGTTGCGGATCCAGCGGCAGCAGCGCGTCGCGGCGATAAATGATCGACTGCAGGAAGCGCTGCAACGGCACCAACAGGCTTTGCTCGTCGTGGAACGGCAGGCGCTGCTGCCAGAGCGCGTTGAACTCATCCAGCACGTACAGCTCGGCAACTCCGTCGTTGATCCGGTAGAACACCTGCACACAGTCGGGCAGGCCCATGGGCAGCAGCAGCGCCAGGTCGTGGTCTTCCAGGGCCATGGTGTCCAGGTGCAGCGGGCTGTAGCTGGCCAGTTCCTCACTGAGGTAGGCGATCAGCGCGTCCTGGGTCGCCAGTGACACATGGTTGGCCTGGCCGGGTGTCAGTTCCATCACGTGGTAGTGCTGCTGCACCTGCACCAGGTAGCGGTGGTTTTCCTGGCCCAGCAGTAGGTTTTGCGCGGTGTCGAAGATTTCCTCCACGCGCTGGGCAATGAACTGCGCGCGGTTGTGGCAGAAACAGCGCACCCGCAAGCGCGGCAAGTGATTGGGCGGTAGTTGATTGAGGTAGTCGCGCAGGCAATCGAGCAGCGCGTGGGGGCCGTCATAGCGGCTGACCATCACCTCGTTCCAACTGTTGAGCGTGACTTGGTCCAGGGTCAGCACCAGGTTTTCCCGTACGCCCGCGTAACTCAGGGAGTCGGTGCGCTCGGTGGTCATCAGGATGTTCAGGTCGCGATGATGCTTGAGCGGGTCGACGCCGACGTTGATCAGCAGCAGCACTTCCTCGGGCACTGCCGAGCGCAGCAGGCGGTCTTCATCGACGCTGGCCAGGGGCAGGACGACAGTTTGTTGCAGGCTGCCCAGCAGGTTGAACAGCTCGAATTCGGTCATGTCACTGCTGCCGGGATGCAGCGCCAGGCGGGTACTGCTGTCGATCACGCCGTTGCGGTGGCACCAGGTGAGCATTTCCAGCAAATCGCGGCTGCGCTTGATCGGCGCGAAGTGCTCCCATTCCAGGGCGGTCAGGCTGCCGTTGTACAAGCCCCAATGATGCTGGCCGGGCTCTTTGCGGTTGGGCGACTGCACCAGGGTCAGGGTGTCTTCGGCAAGGTCGGGCGCAATGCCGGGGTTGATGAACTCGACCTTGCCGGCCTTGCGCTCGAAGGCGGCGTACAGGCGCCGGCCCAGCACATTGAGGTCGCGCTTGTTGATCAGGCTGACGGTCTGTTCGGTGCGGGCAAACTGGGTCAGGAAGCGATAGCTGTAGTTCAGCTCGTTGACCAGCGCCCGGCGTTCGGAGGCCACCTGGCGGACTTTCCATTGGCTGCGGCTGTCCAGCAGGGCCAGTTGGCGCTGGTCCCAACCCCATTCGCTGGCCAGGCGCTCCAGCAGCAAACGCTGCCACCCGGTGCGCTGGCCCGCGCTGAGCTTGCGGTTGACCTTCAGGTACAGGCTGCGCCGCACCAGTTCCAGGCGTTCCGGCTCATTACGGGCCTTGAGGTACTCCTCGATCCGGCGGTAGACGACGATGTACGGGTCCAGTTCGTCCAGGTCCAGCTGATTGGCAAACACAGCGCGCTTGAAGCGCAGGCTCAGGCACTGCACCTTCGGGTGCTCGCTGGCGTAGACCTCGGTCAGCAGGAGTTTCAGTACTGATTTGTAGGGCGATTCGATGCCCTTGAACAACTGCCACAAGCCGGCACCGATAAATTCACCCGGGGGGATGTGGGCCAGGTGGCCCAGGTCGAGGGTTTCATCGGCGCGAATAAAGCGTTTGGAAATCAGCGCGTGGGTGAAGTCGGCATAGCGGGTTTCTTCGTACACCGGCACCAGCCACCAGATCGGCGTGCGCCCGGCCAGCCAGATGGCGGTGCGGTAGAACTCGTCCAGCAGCAGGTAATGCTGGCTGGTGCCGCAGTCTTCTGAACTCAGTTGGGTGTCGCGCTCGCCCTGGATAAACCGCGTCGGCTCGATCAGGAAGAAGTGCGCCTCGGCGCCCATGCTCAGGGCCCAGGTTTCGAGCAGTTGGCATTTCTTGCGCAACTCGGCCAGCTCGTTCTCGCTGAGATCGGCCGCATGGCAGACCCACACGTCCATATCACTTTGATCGGCCTGGGCCAGGGTGCCCAGGCTGCCCATCAGGAACAGGCCGTGAATCGGCCGCGGTGGGTTGCCGTGGCGGGGCTTGTAGGAAAACGTGCGGGTCAGGCGCTGGGCCTCGGCCAAGGCTTGCGCGTCGGGTTCAAAATTCGACAGGCCGGCCGGCGTGCTGCCCGACACATAGCCCGGCAACAGCGGGTGATTCACGTGGAAAAACAGCGGCAGCAGGGTCAATACGCTTTGCTGGCGTGGCGTCAGCCCTTCGACGGCCCGGGCCATGCGGCCTTCGTTCAGGGCCAGAAACCGCGCGCGTAACTGGGCCAGCACCTTGCGGTCGATGCCTTCGTCCAGGTCGGGGCGGATTTCGTGGGTGCGGGTCATGTCGAACTCGGTGGCTCGCAGGGCCCGACGTGGGCGGCCGTGTGGGAGTTTACAGCCAGTAGCGTAGGAGGTTTAGAGGGAATTTGTTTTTGACGCCGGAATTTTATCCCGGGCGCGGGAATGCCCGCGGAATCCGTGAAGAGAGGATCCCGTGGGCGATACGAGGTGTCAGGCGGCTTCTTTGGCGGTCGTCAGAATAGTCAGCAGGCTTTGTGCGTGTTCGGCAGCGTCCCGGCCGAGGCTGGTGAGGTAACCACCGTCTGGCTGGTCGATCAGGTCTTTATCAAACAGGCGCCGGGCGGCGGCAATGGCAGTGGGAGCGGCAGTCTGATGAACTTTCAGACCTTCCTGGGAGCTGCCCAGGTTGAAGAGTGCAAGGATTTCCAGTTCGGCAACCAACTCAGGGGTATACGACATAAGGACTCCAGACTTTCTAGGAATTTTTAGACGTTAGCAGCCATAAGGTGAACGCACTTGGGCGAGCTGTCCAGTCGGAACTCATGCGGTGTTGATGTGGGGCAGGATTGTGGCCAGCAAGAGTTTGCTGGCCAGCGCGGTGTGAGGCTTATTGCTTCTCGGGCGGCAGCTCCGGCAGCGCACGCAACGCAGTTTCATACCATTCGGTATTGAAGGCGCGATCTTCTTCGAGCAGCGCGTCAATTTCGATGGCGAGGACGTGGGCCATCATTTGCAGGATGTCTTCGCGCTCGTAGCCCACCAGGGTCAGCTTGTTGAACGTGGCCTTGGCGGCGGGCGGGTTGTCGCTTTCGATCTGGTTTTCGATCGCTTCAATCAAGGTGGTCTCGGCGAACTCTTCTTCGTCGTTGTCGATATCGGTTGGCTCGCTCATGGCAGGCTCCTGGAGGAAAGGGCGCCAGTCTACCCCCATTCACTCGGCTGATGCTGCTGGCCAGGCGCGGCCTCCCGATCTATAACCACTGCTGCCAACCCCGTACACGGCCTGGAGGCTTTGTGATGCTCAAGCTTTATGGATTTTCAGTCAGCAACTACTACAACATGGTCAAACTGGCGCTGCTGGAGAAAGGGCTGCCCTTCGAAGAGGTGCCGTTCTACGCAGGCCAAACCCCGGAAGCGCTGGCCGTGAGCCCGCGGGGCAAGGTGCCGGTGCTGGGTGTCGAGCAAGGGTTTATCAACGAAACCAGCGTGATCCTCGAATACCTCGAACAGACCCAGGGCGGGCGATCGCTGCTGCCCAGCGAGCCGTTCCAGCGCGCCCAGGTGCTGGCGTTGTGCAGGGAAATCGAGCTGTACATCGAGTTGCCGGCCCGGGCGTGTTTTGCCGAGGCGTTTTTCGGAATGCCGGTGCCGGAGGCGATCAAGGAAAAGTCCAGGGCGGAGTTATTGCTGGGGATCGCATCGCTGGGGCGGCACGGGAAGTTTGCGCCGTATGTGGCGGGGGACAGTTTCACGATTGCGGATTTGTATTTTGTGTACAGCGTGGACCTGGCCTGTGCCGTGGCCGGGAAGCTGTTCGGGCTGGATCTGTTGGCTGAGTTGCCGAAGGCCAAGGCGTTGCTGGAGCGCTTGCAGGCGCTGCCGAATGCCCAGCGGGTGGCGGCGGACAAGGAAGCGGCGATGCCGGCGTTTATGGCGATGATTGCTGCCAAGAAATAGATCTTGGGTGTTTGTGATGAGGCTTTCGCGAGCAAGCCCGCTCCCACATTTGACCGAGTTCCACCTTTGGAATGCAGTCGAATGTGGGAGCGGGCTTGCTCGCGAAGCTTTTAGCGGCTGGCGAGCAATGCCTGGCCGCGAACCACGGCAGCCTTCACCTGCGCCGGCGCAGTCCCGCCGACATGGTTACGGGCATTCACCGAGCCTTCCAGGGTCAGCACCGCAAACACGTCCTGCTCGATCTGGTCGCTGAACTGGCGCAGTTCTTCCAGGCTCATTTCCG
Source organism: Pseudomonas sp. B6001 (assembly GCF_013386015.1). Taxonomy (NCBI): domain Bacteria; kingdom Pseudomonadati; phylum Pseudomonadota; class Gammaproteobacteria; order Pseudomonadales; family Pseudomonadaceae; genus Pseudomonas; species Pseudomonas sp. B6001. The sequence goes on along the minus strand of NZ_JACAOX010000002.1, from coordinate 421,250 downwards.
CCAGGTCCTTGCCGGTGTCCACGCCGTACTTCACGGCATGCCCGACGATCTCGTGGCAGTCGCGGAACGGCAGGCCACGGCGTACCAGGTAGTCCGCCAAGTCTGTGGCGGTGGAGAAACCGCGCAGGGCCGCTTCACGCATGATGGCGTGCTTGGGCTTGATCGCCGGGATCATGTCGGCAAAGGCACGCAACGAGTCGCGCAGGGTATCGGCGGCGTCGAACAGCGGTTCCTTGTCTTCCTGGTTGTCCTTGTTGTAGGCCAGCGGCTGGCCTTTCATCAGGGTCAACAGGCCCATCAGCGCACCGAATACACGGCCGCTCTTGCCGCGTACCAGCTCCGGCACGTCGGGGTTTTTCTTTTGCGGCATGATCGAGCTGCCGGTGCAGAAGCGGTCCGGCAGGTCAATGAACTGGAATTGCGCGCTGGTCCACAGCACCAGCTCTTCGGAGAAGCGCGACAAGTGCATCATCGCAATGCTGGCCGCGGCGCAGAATTCGATGGCGAAGTCACGGTCCGACACGCCGTCCAGGGAGTTGCCGCCCACGGCGTCGAAACCCAGCAGCTGCGCGGTGTATTCGCGGTCGATCGGGTAGGTGGTGCCAGCCAGTGCAGCGCTGCCCAGAGGCATGCGGTTGGCGCGCTTGCGGCAGTCCACCAGGCGCTCGTAGTCGCGGCTGAGCATTTCGAACCAGGCCAGCAGATGGTGGCCGAAGGTCACAGGCTGTGCGGTCTGCAGGTGGGTGAAGCCGGGCATGATGGTGCCGGACTCACGCTCTGCCTGCTCCAGCAGGCCTTTTTGCAGGCGGGTGATTTCTGCCAGGATCAGGTCGATCTCGTCCCGCAGCCACAGGCGGATATCGGTAGCCACCTGGTCGTTACGGCTGCGACCGGTGTGCAGTTTCTTGCCGGTCACACCGATGCGGTCGGTGAGGCGGGCCTCGATGTTCATGTGCACGTCTTCCAGGTCGACGCGCCAGTCGAAGGTGCCGGCTTCGATCTCGCCACGGATGGTGGTCAGGCCGTCGATGATGCTGTCGCGCTCGGCGTCGGTCAGCACGCCGACCTTGGCCAGCATCGTGGCGTGGGCGATCGAGCCCATGATGTCGTGGCGGTAGAGGCGCTGGTCGAAAGTGACGGAGGCGGTGAAGCGCGCGACGAAGGCGTCGACGGGTTCACTGAAGCGGCCGCCCCAGGACTGGTTGGTCTTGTCGGTGCTCATGGATTCGCTCGTGATCTGCTGGAAAGAGGGCATGAAAGTGTGGCGCCGATAATAACAGGGTTGCCCCCGGAGGCGACGATGGCGGGGCGGGGCATTTTTATTTGTTTCCAAGATGGCTAAGTGCCTTGCCCCCGGACTCGCGCAGGACGAGACTGGAGCCAGGACCGATCGGGGGGGGAAACTTGCGGTCCTTGGTCAAACAAAGCGTGTTTATTGAAACGATATTTGACGATTGAGCAATATCGTCTTCGCCAGCGTCTACAGTTGCACTGATAGAGCTTCGCGCTGACGGAAGGTGTACTGCACCAATGCCGGGCGATGAGGTCGAACTCCAGGCTATCCATTAGAGAGGGGGTGTTCGTATTGTGTATCAGCAAACCCTACGACGATGCCCGAAGGCAGCAGGCTTTGGGCGCGATTGAACAGGTCCGGGTAAATATTGGTGCCACTCTCGGGGCACTTTTTGCCGCTCGCGCTAGTCTTAGCGTGGATCGCCGTGACGGAAGTCACCGCACCTGTCTACGCTATCCTTGTGCGAGACTCACGCAGGAATCCAGCGCAATATGAATGTCCTGATCGTTGATGACGAACCCCAAGCCCGCGAGCGACTGAGCCGTTTGGTCAGTGAACTCGAGGGTTACAATGTCCTTGAGCCGAGCGCCACCAGTGGCGAGGAAGCCTTGGCCCTTATTGACAGCCTCAAGCCGGACGTCGTGTTGCTCGACATCCGCATGCCGGGCCTTGATGGCTTGCAGGTGGCTGCCCGCCTGAGCGAGCGAGAATCGCCGCCTTCGGTGGTGCTGTGCGCCTCCCAGGATGAGTTCTCTTCCGAGGCCCTGGATGCCAGCGGCGCCAGTTTCCTGGTCAAGCCGATCAATGCCGATGCGTTGCTTCGCGCCTTGAAAAAGGCCGAGCGTCCCAATCGTGTCCAACTGGCAGCCTTGACCCAGCCCGCAGCTCAGGGCGGCAATGGGCCACGCAGCCATATCAGCGCCCGTACCCGCAAGGGCATCGAGTTGATTCCCCTGGACCAGGTGGTCTACTTCATCGCCGATCACAAGTACGTGACCTTGCGTCACGAGGCTGGTGAAGTGCTGCTCGATGAGCCACTCAAGGCGTTGGAAGATGAATTTGGCGACCGCTTTGTGCGCATCCACCGCAATGCGCTGGTGGCCCGCGAGCGAATCGAGCGTCTGCAGCGCACGCCGCTTGGGCACTTTCAGCTGTTCCTGAAGGGCCTCAATGGCGACGCCCTGATCGTCAGCCGGCGCCATGTCGCCGGTGTGCGCAAGATGATGCAGCAGCTTTAGCCCGAGGGCTGACGCGAGCTTCACCGCCCATATCCCGGTGCGACGCGGCCAGGGAGGCCCCGCACTTGCTGATTCAAATCAAAGCGCATTTGCCTGAGCTGTTATTATCTGCCGTATCTATTCAGTACGGATTGATCCATGTCCTCTCGCGAAATCCGCATCGCCACCCGTAAAAGCGCCCTGGCCTTATGGCAGGCCGAGTACGTCAAAGCACGTCTTGAGCAGGCCCATCCCGGCCTCAAGGTGTCCCTGGTGCCCATGGTCAGTCGCGGCGACAAGCTGCTTGATTCGCCATTGTCGAAAATCGGCGGCAAGGGCCTGTTCGTCAAGGAGCTGGAAACCGCGCTGCTGGAAAACGAAGCCGACATCGCCGTGCACTCGATGAAAGATGTGCCCATGGACTTCCCTGAAGGCCTGGGCCTGTTTTGCATCTGTGAGCGCGAAGACCCCCGCGACGCCTTCGTTTCCAATACCTATGCCTCCCTGGATGAGCTGCCGCTGGGCAGCGTCGTCGGCACCTCCAGCCTGCGTCGCCAGGCGCAGTTGCTGACCCGCCGCCCGGACCTGCAAATCCGCTTCCTGCGGGGCAACGTCAATACTCGCCTGGCCAAGCTCGACGCCGGTGAATATGACGCGATCATTCTCGCGGCAGCCGGCTTGATCCGCTTGGGCTTTGAAGACCGCATCACCTCGGCCATCAGCGTCGAAGACAGCTTGCCGGCCGGCGGGCAGGGCGCTGTGGGCATTGAATGCCGCACCGCCGACAGCGAAATTCATGCGCTGCTCAAGCCGCTGGATCACCAGGACACCGAAATTCGCGTCACCGCCGAACGTGCCCTGAACAAGCACCTCAACGGTGGCTGCCAGGTGCCGATCGCCTGTTACGCCGTGCTTGAGGGCGAGAACCTCTGGCTGCGTGGCCTGGTGGGCGACCCGAGTGGTGGGTTGTTGCTCACCGCAGAGATTCGCGGGCCGCAAAGCGAGGCCACCAGCCTGGGTATAAAGGTCGCCGAGGAACTGCTGGAAAAAGGCGCCGGTGCCATTCTGCAAGCGGTGTACGGCGAGGCCGGGCCGCAGTGATGCAATGGCGTGTGCTGCTGACGCGGCCTGCCGAGGAGTCGGCGGCCCTGGCGGCGACGTTATCCGAAGAAGGTATTTTCAGCAGCAGCCTGCCGTTGCTGGAGATTGAAGCGCTGCCTGTCACGCCTGAACAACAGGCGGTCTTTCGCGAGCTGGACCGCTATTGCGCGGTGATCGTGGTGAGCAAGCCGGCCGCGCGCCTGGGCTTGCAGTTGTTGGCTCAACACTGGCCGCAACCGCCGGCGTTACCGTGGTTCAGTGTCGGCGCTGCTACGGCGCAGGTGTTGGCCGAGCATGGCCTTGATGTCAGTTATCCCCACGACGGCGACGACAGTGAAGCCTTGCTTGAACTGGTCGCCTTGCGCGAGGCTATCTCGAAGCCCGGCGCCCGGGTGCTGATCCTGCGGGGCGAGGGCGGGCGAGAGCTGCTGGCTGAGCGTTTACGCGAGCAAGGTGCTAGTGTCGACTATCTGGAGTTGTATCGCCGTTTCCTGCCGGACTACGACCGTGCAACGCTGACCCAGCGCATAAACGTGGAACGCTTGAACGGCGTGGTGGTCAGCAGTGGGCAGGGTTTTTTACACCTGCAAGCGCTGGCCGGTACAGATTGGCCCCAGGTGGCACAGCTGCCGTTGTTCGTGCCCAGCCCGCGAGTCGCCGAGATGGCGCGTGCCGCTGGCGCGCAAGAAGTTGTGGATTGTCGTGGCGCCAGTGCCGCGGCTTTGTTAGTGGCGCTACGGAGTGTTTCCGTTCCCACTCTCTAATACGCAAAGGATGGATACGTGAGCGAAACAGCCTTGCCTAAAGATGAAGCTCAGCCCGCGCTTGATGCGCCTGTTGAGACACCGGTCACCACCGCCCCGCGCCGTGGCAACGGCCTGGCCATTGTGGCCTTGTTGCTCGGCGCCGCCGGCGTTGCCGCCGGTGGCTGGGGGATCTGGCAGGTCCGCGCACTGCAGGCGAGCAGCCAGCAACAGCTGGGCCAAGTGCAAACCCTGGACGACCAATCCCAGAGCCTCAAGCAGAGCCAGCAGCAGCTGTCGGCCCGTCTGGGGCAACTGCCCGGCGCCGATGAGCTGGAAGACCGTCGCCGGCTGGTGGCGCAATTGCAGGGTGATCAACAACGCCTGAGCCAGCGCCTGGAAACGGTGCTGGGGGCCAGCCGCCAGGACTGGCGCCTGGCCGAGGCCGAGCACTTGATCCGCCTGGCCAGCCTGCGTCTTTCCGCCTTGCAGGACATCAACAGTGCCCAGGCACTGGTCCAGGGCGCTGACGAAATCCTCCGCGAACAAAGTGACCCTGGCTCCTACGCCGCCCGTGAGCAGTTGGCCAAGAGCCTCGCCGCGTTGCGCAATATCGAACAGCCCGACCGTACCGGGCTGTACCTGCAACTGGCGGCATTGCGCGATCAGGTCGTGCAGTTGGCGGCCATCGCGCCGGAATACCAACTCCCTGAAGCGGCCAATGATGGGCGTCCGACCACCGACACGGACAGCCGTTGGAGTCAGTGGTGGGCGCAGATCTCGCGGTATTTCCGCATCGACTTCAATCCTGATGACAACATTCGCCCGCTCCTGGCAGGGCAAGGCCTGAACCAGGTGCGCCTGGCCCTGAGCCTTGCACTTGAGCAGGCGCAATGGGCGGCGCTCAACGGCGAGCCGGCGGTGTACAGCCGATCCCTGGGCGAGGCTCGCAGCGTGTTGCAGGACAACTTCAATCAAGACAACCCGCAAAGCAAAGCCATGCTGGCCCGTATTGCCGAGCTTGAGCCCAAGGCCGTCTCGGTGGTCACGCCGGACCTGGCCGCGAGCCTGGCTGCCGTGCAGGCTTACCTTGACCGTCGCCACCTGTCTGCCGAGGAAGCCAAGGCTTCCGCTGGCAAGCCGGCGACCCAGGAGTAAAGCCGATGAAGCGCTTCTATGTGATCCTGGTGCTGGCGATTGCGATCGCCCTGGCACTGGCCGTGGGCATTTCGAAACATACCGGCTACGTGCTGATTACCTATCCCCATGTGCTGCATTACGAGTCCGGGCTGTGGTCGACGCTGGTGGCGTTGTTTGCCATCGGCCTGGTGATCTATTTGGCCAGGGTGCTGCTGGGCCTGGTGCTGACCTCGGGTGGCGTGGTCAATCCGTGGTCGCGGCGCAACCGCAGCCGTCGGGTCCAGGTTGCCATCGAGCAGGGCCAGATGGACCTCGCCGAAGGGCGCTGGGCCAGTGCCGAGCGTCACTTGCACCGTGCGGCCGAAGCCGAACGCCAGCCATTGCTCTACTACCTCGGCGCCGCCCGTGCGGCCAACGAACAGGGCCGTTATGAGGAAGCGGATGGCCTGCTGGAACGCGCGCTTGAGCGCCAGCCCCAGGCCGAACTGGCGGTAGCCTTGAGTCATGCGCAGTTGCAGATGGACCGCGGTGACACCGATGGCGCCCTGGTCACCCTGCAGGCCATGCATGAGCGTCATCCGCATAACGTCCAGGTATTGCGCCAACTGCAGCGGCTGTATCAACAGCGTGGCGACTGGTCTTCGGTAATCCGGCTGTTGCCGGAGTTGCGCAAGGACAAGGTGTTGCCGCCTGCCGAGTTGGCCGACCTGGAGCGACGCGCCTGGGGCGAGAACCTGACCCTGGCTGCCCAGCGCGAAGAGCAGGGCGAGGCCGGGCAGCAATCCCTGGAGCTGGCCTGGCAACAACTGACTTCGGCCCAGCGCCAGGAGCCGCAACTGGTGCTGGCGTACGCCGAACAACTGCGCCAGTTGGGCGCGGACGCCAAGGCCGAAGAAGTGCTGCGCGGTGCCCTCAAGCGCGAGTACGACAGTCATCTGATCCGGCTCTACGGGCTGCTGCGTGGCAGCGATCCGGCGAAGCAGTTGAAGTTCGCCGAAGGCTGGCTCAAGGACCATCCAGGCGATGCCAGCCTGCTGCTGACCCTGGGGCGCCTGTGCCTGCAAAACAGCTTGTGGGGCAAGGCGCGGGATTACCTTGAAAGCAGCCTTCAGGTGCAGCGCAACCCTGAGGCCTGCGCCGAGCTGGCACGCCTGCTGGCGCAGTTGGGCGACACCGAGCGCAGCAACCAGTTGTTCCAGGAAGGCCTGGGCTTGCTGGACAAGCGTTTGCTGGCGTCACCGCTGCCGGTGCCGGCACGGGTTTGAAGTAGGAAACAGAGTAAGGGTTGCCTCAGAATTGTCTGGTGGCCAACCCTTCAATAACGCCCAATAGCTGTAGTCAATACGGCTTGTAGTAAACTCCTACGTAGACGCGCGTTTAATCGCTCGCCTTCTGACGGGATATCCCTACGCTCTCGCGGAATCGTCTGCTCTGGCGCGTATTGAAAGGGGTAAGGTCTTTCCTCTACCGTAACTACCTATCTCTTGCGTTGCGGATAAACAATGTCTTTGGCCCCCTCACGCTCCCTGTTCCTCCTGGCGTTCCTGGCTGGTGCGCTGACGCTGGGCGCGTCCTTTTACCTGGAATACGCCGCGCTTTTGCGGCCTTGTTTCCTGTGCCAGGTGCAACGAATTCTTGTGGCTGCCTTCACGCTGATCAATCTCGTGGCAGCGATTCATGGGCCGAAGCGGTCCGGGATCTACCTGTATTGGGCGGCGAGCATGGGGTGTGCAGTGCTGGGCGCCATTACCGCCGTACGCCAGGTGCTGCTGCAAAATACGCCGCCGGAACAGTTGCCTGCCTGTTGGCCCGGCCTTCAATCCATGATCGAGAACCTGTCGCTGAGAGAGACGTTGGCCTTGATCTTCAAGGGCACCGTCGACTGCGTGGAAATCAACTGGACGCTGTTCGACTTGAGTATTCCCGAGTGGAGCCTGCTGTTCTTCGTGGCGATGCTGATCCTTGGCATCGCGCAGTTCTCGCGGTTGCTGCTGAGCCAGCGTTTTGGCCTTGCACGGCACTGACAGGTAACCGCAGGTTGTAGGAAGGGATTAAACACTTGTATGAACTTTCTCTCCTGCGTACCTTGATGACATAGTCGTGCGGGCATAATCTGGCCCGCACGCGTTATTGAAACAGACTGTTCGATGCACCTTTGCCCGGTTGCCGCTTTAACCTTGAAGTGTTGCGCGGGCAGCGTGCGGCGCCCCTATAGGGAAGAGAGATCATCATGCTGGAACGTTGTCAGAATGCTCAGGAACGCTGGGGTGGGGTGCACAAACTGATCGATGGTTGGTTGAAAGCGCGTCACGAACTGGTTCGGGCCTTTGATGCTCTCGGTGCCAAGCCCGAAGCGCTCAGCGAGAACCGCAAGCCGTTGCAGGAATTCTGCGGCGTATTGGTGGACTACGTATCGGCGGGGCACTTCGGTATCTACGAGCAGTTGACCAGAGAGGCCGAGGCTTTCGACGATCAACGTGGCCTCGATTTGGCGGAGACGATTTACCCGCGTATCGATGTCATCACCGAGAAGCTGCTGGCGTTCAACGACCTGTGTGATGCCGGCCAGTGCGTTGCAGAAAAATTCAAAGAGCTGGGTGGTTTGCTTCACGAGCGTTTCGAGCTGGAAGATTGCCTGATCGAAGTGCTGCACAACGCTCACAAGGAAGAGTTGACGGCTAAGGCCTGACTCCCCCCGACACAAGAAAACGGTGCGCATTGCGCACCGTTTTTCGTTTGGGCTCAGGCGCCCGCCTTGAGCAATTCGATCTCGAATACCAGCGGCGTATAAGGCGGGATCAGTTCGCCTGCGCCATCAGCGCCATAGGCTTGGTCGGATGGAATCACCAGGCGCCACTTCGCGCCCACCGGCATCTGTTGCAACGCACTGCGCCAGCCATTGATCACACTGTCCAGGCGAAACCACTGAGGTTGTGTGCTCTTGTCGAAGACGGTCCCGTCGGGTAACCGCCCAACATAATTCACTTGCACGCGATCATCGGCCGCCGGTTTCTTCCCGCTGCCAGGGGTCAGTTCGGTCAGCAGGATGCCGTCTGCCAATTCACGCACACCACTTTTGGATTTCTCACTGGCTAAAAATTGTTGCTCGGCAGCGAGTGCCTTTTCACTTTGTGGTGCTCGATTGTCCGGCGCGTTTTGTGCTTCGTGCTGGGCAAGGATCTGTTCGATGCGTGTGTCGTCCAGGGCCAGTGGCTTACCTTGATAGGCCTGTTTGAGTCCGTCGATCAGCGCCTCTACCTGCAACCCAGGCATCTCCTGGCGCAGGCGCTCACCCAGGCTCGCGCCCAGGCTGTAGGCCAGGTCGTGGTCATCTTTGGAGGGGGATTTCTCGCTTGCGTTGGCCACGCAAAGCACCACGCTCAACACTAAAAAAAGGTAACGCGACATGGGCGTTCTCCAGCCGAAAGTGCGATGGATTATGCCAGTGTGAATGCTTAAAAAGTGGCGTGGATTTTCGTTATATCAATAAGAATTTTCGTGCGGTGCAACGCAAGCCAATCGATACTGTCAACATGCCCTAGCGGCGGTAAGAGCAGAGGGCTAGTATGAGCCGCACCCACGTCAGCCAGGAGGTAAACCATGTCGGCCAAACAGAAGCCTGTAAATACCCCGTTGCATTTGCTCCAACAACTTTCGGGCAGCCTGCTCGAACATTTGGAAAGCGCCTGTTCACAAGCCTTGGCTGATGCTGAGAAGTTGCTCGCCAAGCTTGAAAAACAACGCGGCAAAGCTCAGGAAAAACTGCACAAATCCCGCACCAAACTGCAAGGCGCAGCGACCGCTGGCAAAGCCAAGGCACAAGCCAAGGCCAAGGACGCCGTCAAAGAACTTGAGGACTTGCTCGACGCCCTCAAGGATCGTCAATCCGAAACCCGCACCTACATTTCCCAACTCAAGCGTGATGCTTCCGAGAGCCTGAAATTGGCCCAGGGTGTTGGTCGTGTGAAGGAAGCTGTAGGCAAAGTGCTGAGCACCCGTGCTCCGGCTAAAGCTGTTGCAGCCAGCGCGGCGAAAAAACCAGCCAGCAAGGCCGTCGCTGCCAAGGCACCTGCAAAAGCTGCGGCCAAGCCTGCGGCAAAAGCACCGGCTAAATCGGCTGCCAAACCAGCGGCTAAAACTGCTGCTGCAAAACCAGCTGCCAAGCCAGCTGCTAAAACCGCTGCTGCAAAACCAGCTGCCAAGCCAGCCGCTAAAACCGCTGCTGCAAAACCAGCCGCCAAGCCAGCTGCTAAAACCGCTGCTGCGAAACCAGCTGCGAAGCCAGCCGCTAAACCCGCTGCTGCAAAACCAGCCGCGAAGCCAGCTGCTAAAACTGCTGCTGCAAAACCAGCTGCGAAGCCAGCCGCTAAACCTGCTGCTGCAAAACCAGCTGCCAAGCCAGCCGCTAAAACTGCTGCTGCAAAACCAGCTGCGAAGCCAGCCGCTAAACCTGCTGCTGCAAAACCAGCCGCGAAGCCGGCCGCTAAACCTGCTGCTGCGAAACCAGCTGCCAAGCCGGCCGCCAAACCTGCTGCTGCCAAACCAGCCGCCAAGCCAGCACCAGCCAAACCAGCTACTCCAGCTGCGAAGCCTGCGACCCCGGCTGCACCTGCTGCCAGCACCACAGCGCCAACCGCTCCGGCCAGCAGCACGCCTGCACCGGCAGCGCCAAGCGTCACCCCAACCAGCGCTTCCTAAGTGCCGGTAACCGCGGCGCGCAGCTGATGCAGCGCGTCGTGGTCAAGGTTGGCGGCTTCGGCCGCCAGTCCTTCAACCCATGCTTGATGATTCACCTCGGCCATCGGCCAACGCTGCGCCACACCTTCCAGGCGTGATAGCAGCAGCCTTTCTGCATCCAATTCCAAAGCCTTGACCCGCTCCCGTAACGCTCCCAGCTCAGCATCCTGCTGCGCCATGGCCCGCCATCGCGTGCGTACTTGCCGCAGCGGTTCAACCACCTCCGCCTGCCACGGCCCGGCGATCTGCCGCAGTGCCTGCAAGCGCGACGTTTCCGGCGCCACACCCCGCTGCTCCAGCCACAACCCGCACAACACCAGGCACACATCAGCCCCTTGCGCCTGCAAGCGCAGGCACGCGTCCTCGACGCCCGAGCGGGCGTAGGTCGAGAGGGCAAAGCTCCACAGGTCAGCGCACATATTCACACCCAAGCCAGCGGCCAACGAAGCTGGTAGACTCCGCCGCCATTATGATCCGACTTCAAAGCCTAACATTACAGCGTGGCCCGCAACGTCTTCTCGAAGACGCCGAGCTGACCCTGCACGCCGGTCACAAAGCCGGCCTGATCGGTGCCAACGGCGCCGGCAAATCCACGTTGTTCGCCTTGCTGCTGGGTGAGCTGACTCCCGACTCCGGGGATTGTCTGCTGCCGGCCGACTGGCGCATCGCCCATATGCGCCAGGAGATCGACACCCTCGACCGCATTGCGATCGACTACGTGCTCGATGGCGACCTGCGCCTGCGCCAGGTGCAACACGACCTCGCCGAGGCCGAGAAAGCCCAGGACGGCGCCGCACAGGCCCGCCTGCACTCGGAACTGGACAGCGCCGACGGCTACACCGCCGACGCGCGTGCGCGCAAGATGCTTGCCGGCCTTGGCTTTACCAACGAACAGATGGACCGCCCGGTCGCCGACTTTTCCGGTGGCTGGCGCATGCGCCTGAACCTGGCCCAGGCGCTGATGTGCCCCTCGGACCTGTTGCTGCTCGATGAACCGACCAACCACCTGGACCTCGATGCGATCCTGTGGCTGGAAGACTTCCTGAAAAGCTACCCGGGCACCTTGCTGCTGATTTCCCACGACCGGGATTTCCTCGACGCCGTGGTGGACAACATTGCCCACGTCGACCAGAAGAAAATCACCCTGTACCGCGGCGGCTACAGCGCCTTCGAACGCGCCCGTGCCGAACGCCTGGCCCAGCAACAGCAGGCCTACGAGAAGCAGCAGGCGCAGCGCGCGCACATGGAAAGCTATATCGCCCGGTTCAAGGCCCAGGCCACCAAGGCCCGTCAGGCCCAGAGCCGGATCAAGGCCCTGGAGCGCATGGAAGAACTGTCGGCGGCCCACGTCGATTCACCGTTCGACTTTGTGTTCCGCGAATCGGTGAAAATCTCCAGCCCGCTGCTGGACCTTTCCGATGCCCGCCTGGGCTATGGCGACAAGACCATCCTCGAGAAGGTCAAGTTGCAGCTCACCCCTGGCGCGCGGATCGGCCTGCTCGGCCCCAACGGCGCGGGCAAGTCGACCTTGATCAAAAACCTCTCGGGCGAATTGCAGCCTTTGGCCGGCCGCCTGGTGCGCGGTGAGAACCTGGTGGTGGGCTACTTCGCCCAGCACCAGCTGGACTCCCTCGACGCCAAGGCCAGCCCGCTGCTGCACCTGCAGCGCCTGGCGCCTACCGAACGCGAACAGACCCTGCGGGACTTCCTCGGTGGTTTCGACTTCCGTGGTGCGCGCATCGACGAGCCGGTGCTGAATTTCTCCGGTGGCGAAAAGGCCCGCCTGGCCCTGGCCCTGATCGCCTGGGACCGGCCAAACCTGTTGCTGCTCGACGAACCGACCAACCACCTCGACCTGGAAATGCGCCTGGCGTTGACCATGGCCCTGCAGGAATTCAGCGGCGCGGTACTGGTGGTGTCTCACGATCGCCACCTGCTCAAGAGCACCACGGATAACTTCCTGCTGGTGGCTGATGGCAAGGTCGAGGAATTCGACGGCGACCTGGAAGACTATGCCCGTTGGCTGTCGGACTACCGCCTGCGCAACGCGCCAGTCAGCAACACGCCGGTCAACCCGGACAAGACCGACAAGAAGGCCCAGCGCCAGGCCGCGGCTGCATTGCGTCAGCAACTGGCCCCGCACAAGCGTGAAGCGGACAAGCTGGAAGCCGAATTGGGCAAGATCCACGAGAAGCTGGCGAAGATCGAAACCAGCCTGGGTGACAGCGCCGTCTACGAGCCGGCCCGCAAGGATGAATTGCGCGACCTGCTGGCCGAACAGGCCAAGCTCAAGGTACGTGAAGCGCAGTTGGAGGAGACCTGGATGGAAGCCCTCGAACTGCTGGAATCCTTGCAAGCGGAGCTGGAGGCGCTGTCCTGATGGAAGCGCTGCAACTGCCGCTGCCGGCCCAATGGATCGCGCCGATCTGGGTGGCCGTACAGATTCTGCTGATCCTGCTGGCCGGCTATCTCGCCCAGCGTTTCGTCGCCAAATGCCTGAACCGCCTGGGGGAACGTTATCCGTTCCCGCCGCAGTTGCTGATGCCGCTGCGCGGCGGCCTGCGCTGGCTGATCATGGGCAGCGCGCTGATCTTCGTGCTGGAGCGCCTGGGCGTCTCTGCCACGGTGTTGTGGACGGCGTTGTCGGGTTTTGTGGCGGTGGCCGCGGTGGCGTTCTTCGCCATGTGGTCGGTGTTGTCCAACCTGCTGTGCGCCATCCTGATCTTCACCGTCGGGCCGTTCCGCCTGGGCGATGTGGTCGAGTTGGTGGACACCGTCGACAAGCCCGGCGTCAAAGGCCGGGTGGTGGCGATCAACCTGCTCTACACCACGCTGATCGAAGTGGAAGAGGCCGGTACCGGCAGTGTCATGGTGCAAGTGCCCAACAGCCTGTTCTTCCAGCGCTCGGTGCGCCGTTGGCGCGGCAGCGACGTGCTGCCTTAACCTGTGGCGAGGGAGCTTGCTCCCGCTGGGCTGCGTAGCAGCCCCAAAAAAAGCCGGGAGCGCTACGCACTCCAGCGGGAGCAAGCTCCCTCGCCACAAAGGCGCACCCCAAAATTTTTCTAGCCATTTCTCAGCCGGCAGCGTTAGTTTAGAAACATTCAGCAAACTAAGCTCTGAGGTGTGTAATGGCGCTCGACACATGGCTGGCCTTTTTCCTGGCCAGTTGGATCATCAGTCTTTCCCCTGGCGCCGGTGCCATTGCGTCGATGTCCAGCGGCCTGCAATACGGTTTCCTGCGCGGTTACTGGAACGCCCTGGGCCTGCAATTGGGCCTGGCGATGCAGATTGCCGTGGTCGCCGGTGGCCTGGGGGCGATTCTTGCCGCATCCTCCACCGCGTTTTATGCGATCAAATGGTTTGGCGTAGCGTACCTGGTGTACCTGGCCATCAAGCAATGGCGCGCGCTGCCAACCGACCTGAGCGATGACGCGGCGATTCGCCCGATCGGCAAGCCGATGGCGATGATGTTCCGCGGGTTCCTGGTCAACGCCAGCAACCCCAAGGCCCTGGTGTTCATGCTGGCGGTGCTGCCGCAGTTCGTGAACCCGCAGGCGCCGCTGCTGAACCAATACCTGATCCTGGGCGCGACCATGATCTGCGTGGACATGATCGTGATGGCCGGCTACACCGGGCTGGCGTCGAAAGTGTTGCGCCTGTTGCGCACACCGAAGCAGCAGAAACGCATGAACCGTACGTTTGCCGGGTTGTTTGTTGGTGCGGCGGGCTTTCTCGCAAGTCTGCATCGCGCAACGGCGTAACTGACGAAACCGGATCAAAAAATGTGGGAGCGGG
>NZ_JACAOX010000002.1:248842-407180 GCF_013386015.1 Pseudomonas sp. B6001 | reverse complement strand
AGCGGGATTTTCGTTCAGCGCAGGATCTTCGGCGCTTCATCCCGTGGCAGGTTATTGCGCAATGCAGGCTGTCCAGGTGCTTCCTGATAACCACCGCCGAGTTGTTCGGCCAACTGCCGCGCCACATCCTCGCCCAACGCCTTCGACACTTCCCGCACCACGCGAGGCCGGTTCAGGCTCACGCGCACGTCACGGTTGTTCACCAGCTTGGTGTCCTGGCCTTCGCCCATGGCGGTAAACGCCGAGGTGATCTCAAAGGTGCGGGTGTTGATCAGGCTGAAATCCGCCACCAGCGTCAGGCCCAGCACCGCCGAGTAGCTGTTGGTGTGGTCCAGCGCGTTGATGTCCTGGGTGAAGTCGATGTCCGACAAGGTGCCGAACAGCACGTAGTCCGCACCCTTGAAGTTACCGGCCTTGATCCGCTTGATCACGTCATACACATCGCCCTTGGCGTCCGCGGTGTAAGGCGTGCCCTGCACCAGCTGGAACTGCCGCGACTTGAGGATTTCCCCCTTGATGTCGCCGCTGAACTTGCGCAGCTCGGTCTGCTCGATGTAGCTGGTACGACTTTCGTATTCGCTGTAGCTCGAGGCGCCGCTGGCGTTGTAGGCGCTGGCCTGGAAATTATTGCTGGCCGCGACCTGGTGGATGTACTCCTCCACGCGAGCCTCGTAGGCCAGGTCGGTTACCGCGATCTTCGGTGCGGCCGAGGCGCCAAAGGCGCACAGCAGGCCGATCATGCCGATCCATGCACGCATTGCTTAGCGCTCCGTGGTCTTGCGGATTTCTTTTTCGTCCATCCATTCGGCCAGGCCGCTTTCGACGTCGACCAGTTGCAGGCTGAACTTGTAGAACACGTCCTTGTAGTCCGAGCTGCGCTTGACGATGGAGCTGATGGAGCCTTCCAGGCGGTATTTGGCGGCGACCATGTTGCCGGTCTTGCTGACGGTCGACTTCTTGTACAGGCCGCTCTGGTTCTGCAGCTTCAGTTGGTCGACCTGGCTTTGCATGTCGGTGTTGTCGCTGGCGAAGCGGGCGGTGCCGGTCTTCATCAGCTGGGTCTTGATCGACGTGGTGATCTCGCGGGTATCGATGTACTCGCTGGTCTTGTTCTTCACGTCATACACCTGCACCACCGGGCGGCCTTGCAGGATGCCGGACTGGGCCAGGGAGCGGGTCATGCTTTCGGCGATCATCTGCAGGTCGGTGGAGCCGAACTCGTTGGTCACCAGTTCCACGGCCTTGCTGTCGCCGTAGCTGATGTTTTTACCGCCCAGGACTGGCGAGGTGTTGGCGCAGCCGCTGGCCAGGACGGCCACCACGGCGAGGAACGAGAAGCGTGCAAACATGGGGATGTCTCTCTGAAACTGAATGAGTGGGTGGATCAAGGCGTCTTCACTTCAAGGCGGAAGTCGGCAGCCTGGGGCAGGTTGGCGATGGCCGGCAGGAAGGTCGCCTGGTTTGCGTAGAGGTTCAGCACCTTCCAGGTCTCTTCATCACCCACCGGGAAACCGTCGGCACCCAGCCACGCGAAGCGGTAATACATCATCTGGTTGCTGCTGGTGATGTTGCTCAACTGCACCTTGGCGGTCAGGAAGCCGTTTTCCCGGGCGACCCGGATGGCGCCGACGGCGATGCCCTTGAACTTGCCCATCACCACGATCTTGCTCGCGGCGCTTCCGGGTTCCGGCGGTGGCGGGGTGGCGCAACCGGCCAGCAGGACCAGCGCCAGGGCGCCGAGGATGAAATGACGCATAGCGTGCTCCTTAAGGTTGTTTGAGAGTGGCGACGGCCTGGGGCGGATTGTTCTGCACCACGTGGGCTGCAAGACCGCCGGCGAAGACCTGGTTGCCGACCACGCGCAGGGTGATCACCTGGTAGCGTTGATCGGCCTTGACCGTCACCAGCGTGCCGCCCAGGGCGTTGGGCAGGCTGACCTGATGCTCGCCGTGCTTGAGGCGCAGGCGTGTCACCTGGGTCATGTCCGGCAGGGTGCGCCAGGTGCGGGTGTCGGCGCCTTCGGTGACGGCCGAGGCAATACCGAGTACCAGGCCCGCCATCGGGTTGGTCTTGTTCAGGTTGTTCTGGGTGATGCCGCGAGTGACGGCGCGCACGGTGGTGCGCAGGATGATCCCCGGCATGTCATCCCGCAGGGCGCGGCGGGACATGGCGGTGGTGCTGTTGAGGGCAGTGAGGTTCTGTTGCCGGCCGTCGACACCGATCTGCGCGAAGGGCGCGGTCGAGGTGTCGGGCTTGATCACCGGGAACGACAGTGGCGTGATCACCAGGTGGCCGTCGATGGGGATCGGCAACGGCAGGCGAATCGAGTCGCGGGCCGGCGCCAGGCCGCTTTGCACCACGATCAGCACGTCAGTCTCGTCCGCACCGACCTTGGATTTGTCCAGGTCGAGCAGGGCCTGTTCCAGCAGCGGTGTGTTGGGGCGCAGTTCGGCGGCCTTGCGATAACCCGGTGCGGCCAGGTCTTTTTCGCCCAGGGCTTCGTAGACGAAGCCGGCCAGGTAGTGGCTGAACGCGCTCTGGTAGCTGTTCTTCAGGCCTACCACTTCAGGGGCGTTGAGGCTTTCCACCGGGTAGCCGCGCAGGTCCTTGAACTGGGTCGCGATGCCCTGGCGCTCGGCCTCGTTTTCGCTCTTGAGGTATTCCTTGTCCCGCAGGTCGGCAATCACCGCTTCGCGTTCGTGGGTCTTCTTGATCTCGGTGCGGGCACCGTCGAAGTCATTCAGCGCCAGCAGGTTGAGGGCCATCTGGGTGGTCAGCATGACCTTTTCGTAGTCGTAGCCTTCGTAACGGCGGACCTTGTCATTGACCAGGAAGGCGCCGAACTGCGCGAGGTACTTGTCGGTGTCGAACTTGACCGACTCTTCCCACTTGTAGACTTGCAGGTCGGCGCTGCGCCAGGCGACCTGGCTGCCGGTCAGGTCGCCCTTGGCGCGCAGCAACTCACCCTTTTCGAAGTAGTAGAGAAGGTCCTTGTCGTCGCCGGTGTTGTTCTTCTCAAGCAGGGTCAGCGCGGCGTCGACGTTGCCGGTGGCCAACTGCTGATTGGTGGCTTGCAGCTCGGTGTCGTAGCTGCGAAACATCGAACAACCGGACAGCAAGGTCACTGCCGCGAGCGCGAGCGAGGTAAAGGCGCGAGATGCCATCGAAGAGCTTCTTCCCTGAACGTAATCGGCCGAATGTGCTGGTCGGGCCGAATCACCAATGGCAGGAACGCGTTGCGATCCGGCCAATTCCTCATAAAAAGAGGAGCTGAAATGCCATTTAGAAATAACGAAGGCGCGGCATTATAAGCTGCATTACTGGCAAAACAATGGCCTTTTGGATCCGATTTTTAGCTCGGATGCCACTACCTAAGTGTCGTTATCCCCATCCCCGAATCACTAACGCCTTGAGTCAAACCCCTTAAGGTTTGACAATGTGTTACTTCGTATTTCCCTTTGAGATCCATTCATGATTGCCCCCTTCCGTTTTCTTGCCTGGCTGGTGCTGCCGGCGTTGATGTCGTGCAGTTTCAACCTGCTGGCTGCAACTGCCGAGGGCGCGCCCCAAGCCCTGCATTTACTGGACTACATCGGTGCGGACTACCCCCCGACAGTGGAGGCGGGCAAGGTTATCGATGATTCCGAATACCGTGAACAGGTAGAGTTTCTCGGGGTGTTGCAGGGGCTGGTGGCCGATCTACCGGAAAAGCCCGAGCGCGCCGAACTGATCAAAGGCGTGGATGAACTGCTGGCCGCCGTAACGGCCCATCAGGACGGCGCGGTGGTTGCGCACCAGGCCCGGCAATTGGGCGCCAAGTTGGCAGTGGCCTATGAAGTCAGCCAGGCCCCGGCCATTACCCCCGATCCGACGCGCGGTGCGCCGCTGTACGCGCAGAACTGCTCGGTGTGCCACGGCGCCACAGGCGCCGGCGATGGCCCCGCAAGCGTGGGCATGACGCCGCCGCCCGCCAACCTGCGGGACGCTGCACGCCTCGATCGCTTGAGCCTCTACGCGATCTACAACACCCTGGGTCTGGGCGTGGAAGGCACCGACATGCCGTCGTTTGCCGATCAACTGGACGACCGCCAGCGCTGGGACCTGGCGACCTATATCGCCGGCTTCACCGCCGACCCGGCTGCCGCGAACAGTGAAAAGTCCTTCAACCTCGCCGACCTCGCGCGCCAGACCCCCAACGAAGTGCTGGCTGCCGAAGGTCCCGGCGCAGTTGCCACCTTCCGCGCCCAGCGCGCCCAACCGCCGCAGGTCAAGCGTGGCCCGGCGCAGTTGCTTGATTACACCGCGGCCACCCTCGACAAAAGCCTCGCCGCGTTCCGCAATGGCGAGCACGAGCAGGCCTACGACCTGTCGGTAGCCGCCTACCTGGAAGGTTTCGAGCTGGTTGAAAGCTCCCTCGATAACGTTGATGCCAACGTGCGCAAGGACACCGAAAAGGCCCTGATGGCCTACCGGCAGTCATTGCAGGACGGCTTGCCGATCGAGCAAGTGCAGCAGCGCCTGGATGTGGCCAAGGGCAAGCTCACCGAGTCGGCCGGCCTGCTGGGCAGCGATGGCTTGAGCTGGTCCCTGAGCTACATCTCCGGTTTGCTGATCCTGCTGCGCGAAGGCCTGGAAGCGATCCTGGTGCTGGCGGCGATTCTCGCGTTCCTGCGCAACACCGGCCAGCAATCGGCGGTGCGCAGCGTCAACGTCGGCTGGGGCCTGGCGCTGTTGGCCGGCTTGGCGACGTGGGCGTTGGCGGCTTATGTGATCGACGTCAGCGGCGCCCAGCGCGAGTTGCTGGAAGGCTGCACGGCGCTGTTTGCCAGCGTGATGGTGCTGTGGCTCGGGGTGTGGATGCACGACCGCCGTCACGCGGCCGCCTGGCAGGACTACATCAAGAGCAGCCTGGTAGGCGGTGGCGGGCGCTTCGGTTTTGCGATGCTGGCGTTCTTCTCGGTGTACCGCGAGCTGTTCGAAGTGATCCTGTTCTACGAAACCCTGTGGTTGCAGGCCGGCCCTGCCGGGCACAACGCGGTATTGGCCGGTGGCGCCACGGCGCTGGTGCTGTTGGTGGGCCTGGCCTGGGTGATTCTGCGGGGCTCGGCGAAACTGCCGCTGGCGCTGTTCTTTGGCATAAACGCGGCGTTGCTGTGCGCGCTGTCGGTGGTATTCGCCGGGCACGGCGTCAAGGCGTTGCAGGAAGCCGGGATCTTCGGCACCCGGCCGGTGGCGTTCTTTGACTTCGACTGGCTGGGCATTCACGCCGATGCCTATTCCCTGAGCGCCCAGGCCGTGGCGATCCTGGCGATTGTGGTGCTGTACGGTCGCAGCCGGCTCGCTGAAAAGCGCCGGGTGGTGGCTTAACCATGCGCGTGTGGATCGATGCAGACGCCTGCCCCCGGGCGGCCAAGGATCAGGTAGTGAAGTTCGCCCTCAAGCGCCAGTTCGAAGTGGTGCTGGTGGCCGGGCAGAGCCAGATCAAGCCGAGCTTCTCGTGCGTGAAGTTGATCGTGGTGCCCAGCGGCCCGGACGCGGCCGATGACTACCTGGTGGAGCACGCCGTGCCCGGTGACCTGGTGATCTGCAGCGATGTGCCGTTGGCCGACCGCTTGGTGAAGAATGGCGTGGCTGCGCTCGACCCACGAGGCAAGGAGTTCAGCCCGCAGAACATGAGCGAGCGGCTGGCGGTGCGTAACCTGTTCACCGATCTGCGGGAGCAGGGGCAGATGGGCGGTGGCCCGCCGCCCCATGGGGACAAGGACAAGCAGGCGTTTGCCAATTCGCTGGATCGGATTCTGACCCGGCTGATGAAGGCCTAATCGTTCTCGTGGGTGAGTTCCAGCACCCGGTCCACCAGCTTGTTGATGCCTGACGCCACTTCGCTGATGCGTTTGCCCAGCATGTAGGCCGGGGTACTCACCAGCTTGCGCGCCTTGTCTTCGACGATGTCGTCGACCGCGCATTCCTGGTGGGTGGCGCCCATCTTGTCCATGGCGGCTGCGGTGTCGGCGTCATTGCCGATGGTGCAGGTCACGCCTGGGCCATAGATCTTCGCTGCCAGCGCCGGCGAGATGCAGATCAGCCCGACGGGCTTGCCCGCTTCGGCAAACGCCTCGGCCAGTTCCAGCACCTGCGGGTTGACGCTGCACCCGGCGCCTTCCACGGCAAAGTTCGACAGGTTCTTCGCCGCGCCAAACCCCCCGGGCACGATCAGTGCGTCGAAATCCTCGGCGTTGGCCTCACGAATGTCCTTCACCTCGCCACGGGCAATGCGCGCCGACTCCACCAGCACATTGCGCGACTCGGGCATCTCCTCCCCCGTCAGGTGGTTGATCACATGCAACTGGGCAATGTTCGGCGCAAAACACTGCACCTCGGCGCCGCGCTGGTCCAGGCGCAGCAGGGTGATCACGCTTTCATGAACCTCAGCCCCGTCGTACACGCCACAGCCGGAAAGGATCACTGCAATCTTTTTGCTCATGGGCATTTCTCCTGATTCATGGCGTTAAATGTCTACTCATTTGTCACTCATTGCCAATGGGATATCCAGCCGCTACACCTACTCTAGATGTAACAATAATTGACCGGACTTGCCCATGGACTTCGTCCCTTACGCGGTACCGTTTTTCATTGCCTTGATCGTGGTCGAGCTGCTGGCCGACTACCGGCGCGGCCAACGCAACTACCGGGTGGCCGACGCCATCAACAGCCTCAGCACCGGCGTGCTGTCCACCACCACGGGGCTGCTGACCAAAGGGGTGGGCATCCTCACCTATTCCTTCGCCCTCAAGCACCTGGCGATCATCGAGCTGTCGGCCCAGAGCGTCTGGACCTGGGTGTTCGCCTTTGTGTTCTATGACTTCTGCTACTACTGGCTGCATCGCATGGGCCATGAGCGCAACATCCTCTGGGCCGCGCATTCCGTGCATCACCAGAGCGAGGACTACAATCTCAGCACCGCCTTGCGACAGACCAGCACCGGCTTCCTGCTGAGCTGGATCTTCTACTTGCCGCTGGCCGTGTTGGGCGTGCCGCTGGTGGTGTTTATCAGCGTGGCGTCCCTCAACCTGCTGTATCAATTCTGGGTGCATACGCGGCATGTGCCGAAGCTCGGCTGGTACGAGTGGTTCTTCGTCACGCCATCCAATCATCGGGCCCACCATGCACAGAACGCTCTCTACATGGATCGCAACTACGGCGGGGTGTTCATTATTTGGGACCGCCTGTTTGGCTCCTTCCAGGAAGAAGACGATAACGAGCCGGTAATCTTTGGCGTGACCACGCCCTTGGCCAGCTGGAACCCGCTGTGGGCCAACCTGCAGTTTTATGCGCAGCTGTGGAGTGATGCACGGCGCACCGAAAGTGGGTGGGACAAGCTGCGGATCTGGTTCATGCGCACCGGTTGGCGCCCGGCGGATGTGGCGGCAAAGTACCCGATGGCCAAGCCGGACTTGAGCCAGTTCCGCAAGTTCGAGGTGCCGCTGGATGGGCGCCAACAGATTTACATCGCGCTGCAGTTTGCCGCGTACGTGGGTTTTGGCAGCTACCTGATGAATTTCGGCGAGGGCTTGCCGACCGCTGCCCTGGTGTTGGGCTGGAGCGCGATGGCATTGGGGTTGTTTACCCTGGGGGTGGCGCTGGAGAATCGCCCGTGGGCGTTGAAGGCTGAGCTGGTGCGCCTGGCACTGAATGTGCCTTTGGTGTGGCTGGCGCCGCTGGTGGGGCTGTGGCCGGCCAGCTCGTTGGGCTGGCTGGGCCTGGTCAGTTACAGCTTGCTCAGCGGCATCGGCCTCTACTGTTGCAGAGACCGGCTTACTCGACTGGCGTCGTAGGCTTTTCGGCTTTTTCAGGTTCGCCGGCCGCCAGGCGAACCTTCTCGGCGGCACAGGCTTCGCGGGTCAGGCGGGCGTTCTTGACGCGCCGGCGAATCCACAAGCCCAGGCCCAGCACCAGCAGTGCGCCCAGCACCCACAGCTCGTATTTCTTGACGCTGCCCAGCATGCCTTCCAGTACCGCGCCGAAATGGTAAGCCGCAGCGCCCAGCGCAGCGGCCCACACGGCGGCGCCAATCCCGTTCAGCAACAGGTAGCGGCCCGGCGGGTAGCCCGACAAACCAATGGCCACCGGCATCACCGTGCGCAAACCGTAGACAAACCGGAAGCTCAGCACCCAGATGTCCGGGTGCTTGCGAATATGCTCCAGGGCCTTGTCGCCCAGCAGTTGCCAGCGCGGCTTGCGCGCCAACAGTTTGCGGCCGTGCTTGCGTCCCAGGAAGTACCACAATTGGTCGCCGGCGTAGCTGCCGAAAAAGGCAACGACCACCACCAGGTTGATATCCATGTATCCACGGAACGCCAGGAAGCCTGCGAGAACCAGGATGGTTTCGCCTTCGAAGAAGGTGCCTAGGAACAGCGCAAAGTAGCCGAAGTCATGCAGAAATTGTTGAAGCATGGTCTGGGTGCTGGCGAAATGAACGCGCAGCCTACGCCTTCGTGAACATTCATGAAAGTATCGAGATGTGTCACGAAGTGAACAATTCCTACATAAACGACGAATGCGACTACAGGTCGCACGCCGGTTGCCTTACGGCGCATGAGCTAACCACAACTGTAATTCCTTCGTCATAATGGCCGCTTATAACTGTCACGCTCGCCCGTCAAGCCGGGCTCAGGAGTCTGCCGTGAGCTTTACCCCCGCCAACCGCCTGTTTCCCGCCACTCGTCTGCGTCGCAACCGTCGTGATGATTTTTCCCGGCGCCTGGTGCGTGAAAACGTGCTGACGGTGAATGATCTGATCCTGCCGGTGTTTGTGCTGGACGGTGAAAATCGTCGGGAAGCGGTGGCGTCGATGCCGGGCGTGGAGCGCTTGACCATTGATTTGCTGCTCGAAGAGGCCGCGAACTGGGTTGAACTGGGGATTCCGGCGCTGGCGCTGTTCCCGGTCACGCCGTCCGGGCTCAAGTCCCTGGACGCCGCCGAAGCCTGGAACCCCGACGGCATCGCCCAGCGCGCCACCCGCGCCTTGCGTGAACGCTTTCCGGAGCTGGGGGTGATTACCGATGTGGCGCTGGACCCGTTCACCACCCACGGGCAGGATGGCATTCTCGACGAAGAAGGCTATGTTCAGAACGACATCACCGTTGATGCGCTGGTAAAACAGGCCTTGTCCCACGCCGCAGCGGGCGCCCAGGTGGTGGCCCCCTCGGACATGATGGACGGTCGCATCCAGGCGATTCGCGAAGCCCTGGAGTTGGCCGGCCACGTCAACGTGCGCATCATGGCCTACTCGGCCAAGTACGCCAGCGCCTATTACGGCCCGTTCCGCGATGCGGTGGGCTCGGCGCTGAACCTGGGCAAGGCCAACAAGGCCTCGTACCAGATGGACCCGGCCAACAGCCACGAAGCCCTGCACGAAGTGGCCGCGGACCTGGCCGAAGGCGCCGACATGGTGATGGTCAAGCCCGGGATGCCGTACCTCGACATCCTTTATCGGGTCAAAGAGGAATTCAAGGTGCCGACCTTTGTCTATCAGGTCAGCGGTGAATACGCCATGCACATGGCCGCGATCCAGAATGGTTGGTTGAGTGAAGGGGTGATCCTTGAATCCCTGACTGCCTTTAAACGCGCGGGTGCTGATGGCATCCTGACTTACTTCGCCGCCCGCGCCGCCCAATTGCTTAGAGAGCAACACTAGCCCTCACAGGAACACTCGATGAATACCGAAGGACTCACAGAAGTTGCCGTAAAAGACGCTCACCCGGTGGTCGAACAAGCTACCGAGACCCCGCCGGAGCTGGAGCCGGCCCCGCCTGCCGTGGTGGCCGAAGCGCCCGCTGCCGCGCCGGTACCGGTGGTTGCGGTTACCAACCTGGATGACAGCAGCCTGTACATCCATCGCGAGCTGTCACAACTGCAATTCAACATCCGCGTGCTGGAACAGGCGCTGGATGAGTCCTATCCGTTGCTGGAGCGGCTGAAATTCCTGCTGATCTTCTCCAGCAACCTGGACGAGTTCTTCGAGATCCGTGTCGCCGGCCTGAAGAAGCAGATCACGTTCGCCCGTGAACAAGCCGGTGCCGACGGCCTGCAACCGCATCAAGCCCTGGCCCGCATCAGCGAGCTGGTACACGGCCACGTGGACCGCCAATACGCGATCCTCAATGACATCCTGCTGCCGGAACTGGAAAAGCATCACGTGCGCTTCATCCGGCGCCGTCACTGGACCACCAAGATCAAGACCTGGGTGCGCCGCTACTTCCGCGACGAAATCTCGCCGATCATCACCCCCATCGGCCTCGACCCGACGCACCCGTTCCCGCTGCTGGTGAACAAGAGCCTGAACTTCATCGTCGAGCTGGAAGGTATCGACGCCTTCGGTCGCGATTCCGGCCTTGCGATCATTCCGGCACCGCGCCTGTTGCCACGGATCATCAAGGTACCGGAAGAGGTGGGGGGCGCTGGCGATAACTATGTATTCCTTTCGTCGATGATCCACGCCCACGCCGATGACCTGTTCCAGGGCATGAAGGTCAAGGGCTGCTACCAGTTCCGCCTGACCCGTAACGCCGACCTGGCGCTGGACTCCGAAGACGTCGAAGACTTGGCCCGCGCCCTGCGCGGCGAGCTGTTCTCCCGTCGCTACGGTGATGCGGTGCGCCTGGAAGTGGCGGACACCTGTCCGAAACACCTGTCCGACTACCTGCTCAAGCAGTTCAACCTGAGCGAGACCGAGCTGTACCAGGTCAATGGCCCGGTGAACCTGACGCGCCTGTTCAGCATTACTGGCCTGGACAGCCACCCGGAGCTGCAATACACGCCGTTCACCCCGCAGATCCCGAAACTGCTGCAAAACAGCGAGAACATCTTCAGTGTGGTGAGCAAGCAGGACATTCTGCTGCTGCACCCGTTCGAGTCCTTCACCCCGGTGGTCGACCTGCTGCGCCAGGCCGCCAAGGACCCGCACGTGCTGGCTGTGCGCCAAACCCTGTACCGTTCCGGCGCCAACTCCGAAATCGTCGATGCGCTGGTGGATGCCGCGCGTAACGGCAAGGAAGTGACGGCAGTGATCGAACTGCGGGCGCGGTTCGATGAAGAATCCAACCTGCAACTGGCCAGCCGCCTGCAAGCGGCCGGCGCGGTGGTGATCTACGGCGTGGTCGGCTTCAAGACCCACGCCAAGATGATGCTGATCCTGCGCCGCGAAGCCGGTGAGATCGTGCGCTACGCCCACTTGGGCACCGGCAACTACCACGCCGGCAACGCCAAGCTCTACACCGACTACAGCCTCCTGACCTCCGACGATGCCTTGTGTGAAGACGTCGGCAAGCTGTTCAGCCAGTTGATCGGCATGGGCAAGACCCTGCGCATGAAGAAACTGCTGCACGCGCCGTTCACCCTGAAGAAGGGCATGCTCGACATGATTGCCCGCGAGACCCAGTTCGCCCTCGAAGGCAAGGCGGCGCACATCATCGCCAAGTTCAACTCGCTGACCGATCCGAAGATCATCCGCGCGCTGTACAAGGCCAGCCAGTCGGGTGTGCGTATCGATTTGGTGGTGCGTGGCATGTGCTGCCTGCGGCCGGGCATCGCCGGGGTCTCCCATAACATCCACGTGCGTTCGATCATCGGGCGCTTCCTGGAGCACACGCGGGTGTTCTACTTCCTCAATGGCGGCGAGGAGCAGATGTTCCTCTCCAGTGCCGACTGGATGGAGCGCAACCTCGACAAACGCGTGGAGACCTGCTTCCCGGTGGAAGGCAAGAAACTGATCATGCGGGTCAAGAAGGAGCTGGAAAGTTATCTCACCGATAACACCCACAGCTGGAGCCTGCAGTCGGACGGGCGCTACGTGCGCAACACCCCGACCGGCAACCAGAACCCGCGCAGCGCCCAGGCGACGTTGCTGGAGAAGCTGGGCAGCCCGATTCTGACGGTGAACTAAAAACCGACGCGGTCAAAAATGTGGGAGCGGGCTTGCTCGCGATAGCGGAGTTTCAGTCAACAGATTCATCGACTGTTCCACCGCCTTCGCGAGCAAGCCCGCTCCCACATTTGTTTTGTGGCGTTGGATTGTTCCCACGCTCTGCGTGGGAATACATCCTGTGACGCTCCGCGTCACTCACTCATATCAGCGCACGTTCAGCGTGAACCCAACCCGCGTCAGCCACTCGGCTTCCTGGGCGAAATCCGCCTGGGTCAGCTGGTTTTCATCCAGCCAGTTCTTCGGGAATACCACGTCCAGGCTGTCGGCATTGGCCCGCAGGACCACTTGCGGCATTTCCTGGGTACCACGGATGTGGTGGAACAGGATCGCAAACCGCAGCAGCGCGCACAGGCGAATCAGCTTGATGCCCTCGGCACCGAACTCGGCAAACTTGTCCCGGGGGATGTTGCGGCGGTGGCCGCGTACCAGCAGCGCGAGCATCTGCTGGTCTTCACGGGAGAAACCCGCCAGGTCCGAGTGCTCGATCAGGTAGGCGCCGTGCTTGTGGTAATGGTAGTGGGCGATGTCCAGCCCCACTTCATGGACCTTGGCCGCCCAGCCCAGCAGTTCACGCCACACGCCGTCTTCCAGGTCCCAGTCCGCTGCGACCTGGTCGAAAGCATGCAGCGCCTTGCGTTCAACCCGCGCCGCCTGTTCCAGGTCGACGTGGTAACGCTCCATCAACGAGCTGAGGGTGCGCTCACGGACGTCTTCATGATGATGACGGCCCAGCAGGTCGTAGAGCACCCCTTCACGCAGGGCGCCATCGCAGTGGTCCATGCGTTGCAGTTCAAGGGCGTCGAAAATCGCTTCGAGAATCGCCAGGCCCGCCGGGAAAATGGTGCGGCGATCAGGCTTGATGCCTTCGAAGTCGATCTTCTCGGCATCCCCCAGCTTGAACAGCTTGCGCTTGAGCCAGGCCAGGCCTTCGGCGTTGACCTCGCCAGTGCCATGGCCGCCGGCCTTGAGGGCCAGGCCGATGGCGCGGATGGTGCCGGACGAACCGATGGCCTCATCCCAGGTCAGGCGGTGCAGGGCGTGCTCGATGCTCATGATCTCCAGCCGCGCCGCCGTATAAGCCTGGGCGTAGCGGGCCGGGGTGATCTTGCCGTCCTTGAAATAGCGCTGGGTGTAGCTGACGCAGCCCATTTGCAGGCTTTCGCGCAGCAGCGGCTCGAAGCGCTGGCCAATAATGAATTCGGTACTGCCACCGCCGATGTCGGCCACCAGGCGCTTGCCCGGAGTGTCGGCCAGGGTGTGGGACACGCCGAGGTAGATCAGGCGTGCTTCCTCGCGGCCGGAGATGACCTCTACCGGGTGCCCGAGGATCTCCTCGGCGCGGCGGATGAACTCGCCCCGGTTGCGGGCTTCGCGCAGGGCGTTGGTGCCGACGATCCGCACGGCGCCCGGGGGCATGCCGTTGATCAGTTGGGCAAAGCGCTTCAGGCAATCGAGCCCGCGCTGCATGGATTCTTCATTGAGCTGACGCTCGTCGTCGATCCCGGCAGCCAGCTGCACTTTCTCGCCGAGCCGCTCAAGGATGCGGATTTCGCCGTTCTGGGCCTTGGCCACGACCATGTGAAAGCTGTTGGAGCCCAGGTCGATGGCGGCGATCAGGGACAGATTCTTGGCTTGGGATTGCGGCATGGTTAAGGGGTCTCGGTCGATAACCTCGCCATCGTGCCACGATCAACCGCTGACGCCAACGCGTAGTGCTTCTGGAATTCGCTCATCGGTGTCTTGGAGGAAAATCTGCAGGATATGTAGGGCGATTCTTGATGCGCCTGGCGATTGTTCCGTAGGGCAAGTGGAGTAACGGAAATCTCCAGCTTTAATAGGCTTCCTGAATATGCCTACATGGCTGGGTTATTTGTTCCAGTCGATAATTAAGTCAGGACTACTGCAAGGATGATCTAAGGGGACATTGTTTTTTTACCGCTCTGACACTAGTTCAGGCGTCGTCTCATTCTTTCTTCGGGTGTTTACGAGAGAGACTGTCACTCGGCAATTAAGCCGTGGTGTTAACTATTTGTAGTTTGCCTATCAAGGTTGATAGCAGTTGGGCATGGAATAGCCCGGCGAACCACATGCACCTGAGAACTTCAGTGACAGGATGAACATGAACAGAACATTTGGTTTGGCAATAGTGGTCGTTGGCCTGGCGGTAAGCATGGGTGCTCAAGCAAATACAAGTGGTGCCGGAAACCTGAGAGTCACCGGAACCATTAAACCAGCTGCATGCACGGTAAACCTCGGCGCCACAGGCGGCACCGTTGATTACGGTACGATCAATGCGTCGAGCATTCCGCTGACCTCTTTCTATCCTCTGCCGGAAAAGTCGCTGCCGTTAAACGTCAACTGTGGTGCGGCGGCTGCCCAGATGGCACTGTCCGTTACTGACTCACAAACAAACAGTGTTGTAAGGGGGATCCTGGGAACCGGCTTCACCGACAACCACAACTTTGGTCTTGGCGCGGTCGGAACCAGGAATACCGGTGGCTATTCGATCAGGCTCGCCACCTTGACCACTGTCGGCGCTACGCTGTACCCGCTTAGAAGGACAAGCTCCGGCGGTGCCTGGAGCACCAGTGACGGCAAGGTCGAAAAATCTCCTTACCAGCACTCCTGGAGCCGTAATAACAACACAACTCCAGCCGCGGTCTCTTCCGTTACCGGCACTCTCGTAGTCAAGGCTGTGATCAATCGCGGCGATGCACTGGATCTCAGCAGGGATATTCAATTGAATGGAGCTGCTACTTTGGTAGTAACTCGAATCTAACTCTATAAACATGGCCAGCATTTAGCAGGCGGTCGCGCACCGTGGCTTCGTGCTGGCTCTTTATATGCGTATAGGTATTTCGTGATTGTCAACGGTGCGTTATCTGGTTGCGGGTAGAGTTCGATGAGTCGTCTTTTAAATACAGTTAATGCTCTGTTCTGGTGTGCGAATCTTTGTTTTTTGGTTTCTGGCAGTGTAAGAGCGGATGGGATGGAGCCGGAAACATCCGTTGTTATTCTTTATGAAGAGAACGGTGAAGCGACGATCAACGTAAAAAATACGGACGCTGGCCCTGCTTTACTTCACACAGTCATTCAAAACGTCCCGGAAGATCCGGAGACACTCTTGATCGTTACGCCCCCTATCGCCCGTGTCGAACCGGGCGAAACACAACTTGTGCGGTTTATCAGTACCTTGAAGCAGCCGCTCAAGACTCAGCGATTGAAGCGCGTCACCTTTGAAGGTATTCCGCAGGCGCGCGCCGAAGGGCGCTCGATTATTGGAGTGACCATTCGACAGGACTTACCGCTGATCCTGCACCCCCAGGGCTTGCCGCGGCATCAGGAGCCATGGAAGTTGCTGAAGTGGAAGCTGCGGGGAAATCGGCTGACGGTTCATAACGACAGTGCCTACGTGGTCCGGATGGGGCTGGAGGTACACCTGCTGCCGTCGAGGCACCCGGCGATATTGCCGCGCACCTATATCCTGCCTGGCGAAGTGTTATCGACCCGCATCGAAGAGGCGGTGGCCCAGGTCAGCGGTGTCGAGATTCAACCCGCGACGGTCTACGGGTATTCGGCAACCGCCTACGAAGCCTCCGTTGTTGTCGAGGCGGGTTGAGCGGTCTATGAGAAATGCTACCCATGCAAACGATTGGAGCCTCTCTGTACGACCCATTCGAATCTCGGTTTCCCGGACTTGTATCGGCCTGGCAACGCTGTGGAGCCTTCCCGCCTGCGCGCTGGAGCTCGGATCGGGTTTTGATCTGGCGGTCTTGTCGGCGAACGGGATCGACCCGAAGGTTGCCCATTATTTTCGCAGTGCTGCGCGATTCCGCGAGGGCGTGCACGTGGTGGGGCTGCAGGTCAACGGCACCTCATTGGGCCTGGTGGAGGCACGCTTCGATTACCAGGGGCAGTTGTGTTTTACCCCGGTCCTGCTGGACAAGGCCGGGTTGCGGTTGCCAGCCGCGATTATTCGGCCGGGCATTGCGCCCGATCAGGCGTGTCATGACTTTCTCGGTGCTTACCCCGCGACCATCGTCAAGTTGCGCCCCGGCAGCGATGAGGTATCGCTGGTGGTGCCTACTCAGTCAATGCGCGAGGCCGAATGGGATGTCGGCAGTTTCTCCCAGGGCGGCACGGCAGCCTTGTTCAATTACGATGTGCAGGGATTCGAAGAGCGCTTCAACAGCGGCTCTTCCCGCTCGGTCTCGGCCTACACCGAGGCGGGATTCAATATCGGCAACTGGATCGTCCGAAGCCGCCAATTCTTCGTCTCCGATAACGGCAAGCGCAGCAGCGAGCATGTGAATGCCTACGCCCAACGCGATTTCGCGCCCCTGAAGTCGACCTTCCAGGTCGGGCAGATTTCCAGCAACAACCCGGTGTTCGGTGGGTTACAGCTGTCGGGTTTCCAGCTCTCGCCGGATGGCCAATCGCGCAGTCCGGGTGGCAGCAGCGTGGTGGTCGAAGGTTTGGCCCAGAGCCCATCCCGGGTCGAGGTGCGCCAGGCCGGGGTGTTGATCCATACCACACTGGTACCGGAAGGCCCGTTCACGTTGACCGGATTACCCATACTCAATGGCACCAGCGATCTTGAGGTCAGTGTCATTGGCACTCGCGGTGGCAGGCATGGGTTCACCGTCCCTGCCGCGTCCTTTGCGGGGGCGGTACCGATAGAGCCCGGTTATTACTTCTCCCTGGGCAAGGTGCGCGGGGCAAATCCGGGTGCCGGGGAGCCTCCGGTCGTGGCGATGGGCAGTGGGACCTGGGGATTGGGGCGCAACTCGTCACTGGGATTCGGCCTGTTGAGTACCGACGAATACCAGGCGGCGGGTGGCGTGTGGAGCAGTGTTTTTTTCCAGCACCTTTCGGTTGGCGTGCGCCAGAACCTGTCTCGCGATGGCCGGGACGAAGTTACCGGGGCTCGCAGCTCAGTCACCGTGGGAAGTCCGCTGTTCGCCGGCATTGAAATGACGTCGAGTGCCACTACCCAGACGCGGGATTATCGCGAAGTACTGGAAGTGGGGCAGTCGACGCGGCGTGACCAGCGGGATGCCCGCTTCAAGGACCAATACACGGTAGGTTTGAGTTGGGTCGACCCGTCCCTGGGAGGCTTTTCCGTCAGTTATTCCCGCAGCTCGCAATTTGATGATCGCTCCGCCGAACACGTCTTTGCCTCATGGAACCAGCAGTTCAATGGCACCCAGGTGGCTTTGATTGCGGATTCCCGGGTGGGCGGCTCTCGACCGCGCAAGGTCAAGAACACCGTTCGAGATGAGCGCAGCGATGTGTCGGATAAGGGGCTTTCGCTTCGGTTGCAGGTCACCGTGCCGTTCGGTGGGGATCGCCGCGTCACCTCGTATGCCAGTCGGCGGGGCGACAGGTTCGATCTTGGGACCGCCTTCAGCGATCGGGTCAACGACTATGTGAACTATGAAGTGGGGGGTGCGCGTGAGCAGGCGAGCCGTACACAGGCTGTTCACGCCCGCGTGAATGCCATGCCGCGTTACACCCAGATAGGGTTGGGTGTGCGACATGATTCATTGAGCACCGGGTATAACGGCCAATTGCAGGGCGGCGTGGTGGCCCACGACAGAGGCATGACGTTCTCGCCATATGCCGTCCAGGACACCTTTGGAATTGTCTCGGTGGGTAATGTCGGGGCAGCCAAGGTTTCGACGCCGCAGGGGCCGGTCTGGACTGACTACCGCGGGCAGGCGGTGATCGCCAGCCTGCCTGCCTACCGCAGCAGCAATGTCGAGGTGCAAACCCAATCCCTGCCCAAGCGCATCGATCTGAAAAACGGCACCAAGGTCCTTGCGGCCGGACGCGGTTCTTTCAACACGATCGATTTCGAAGTAGTGAAAGTGCGCCGTGTATTGCTTGAGGTCCGTGACGCGCGGGGCCAACCCTTGCCCCAGGGAGCCTCGGTTTTCGACAGCAACAATGCTTTCCTGACCAGCGTCGTGGGCGAGGGCATGGTCTTCCTTAACAGCCTGGATGAGTCGCGAGCGCTGAACATCTCCTTGCCAGATTCAAGCACCTGCTTGTTGCAACTGAACCTTGAGCCAGAATCCAATGACGACAAATTCTATGAAACAGGTTCGGCGCTCTGCCGTACCCTCTGAGCCGGTGGGGCCTTTTGACGGTGGACGCCTGCGTCATGGGCTTATCCTTTACCTGCTGCTGTTTGTCGTGGTGTTGGCCAATGAGGCGCGGGCAGATAACTGCCAGGTGTCCTTGAGCCAGCCCCGGGTTGATTACGGTCTGGTTCGCCAGGCCGAGCGGGGCGACCCACAGATCGCGCTGGGCAAGCGCACGCTTCGCCTGAGCATGGCCTGTGAGGTGCCGGTATCCATGGCGCTGCGCTTTACGGGCGTACCCGCAGGCCTGGAGGGCTTTCGGTTTGGGCGCCAGGGGCATTTCACCCTGAGCCTGCAGTCCGCTCAAGTCGATGGAAAATCCGTTGAGCTGGTAATGCCGCACCTTTCTGAAGAGCCGGCGACCGGACGATTGCTGCCGGGCCATAGGCTTGTTGCACACGTAGCGGGTATGCCGGTGCATGGGCGCCGCTTCACCGCCCTGGTCAACGTCGAGACCTTCCTGCCTGCGGCTTTGCTGGCCGTCAGGGATGAAACGACATTTGAGGGGCAGGGCGGTTTTGAGTGGGCGCCCGGGGCTTGATGCCTCAGTCCGTGCGCTCCACCGAACCAATGAAGTTGGCCAGCTCGGCGGTCTGCGGATTGGCAAACAGGATTTTCGGGTCGCCCACTTCATGCACCTTGCCCTGGTGCATGAACACCAGCTTGTCACCCACTTCCCGGGCAAAACGCATCTCATGGGTGACCATGATCAGTGTCATGCCATCCTTGGCCAGTTGGCGCACTACGCTGAGCACTTCGTTGACCAGCTCCGGGTCCAGGGCCGAGGTGATTTCATCGCACAGCAGCACTTTGGGCGACATCGCCAGAGCCCGGGCGATTGCTACCCGCTGCTGCTGGCCGCCGGACAAACGATCGGGGAACGCGTCGAACTTCTCCCCCAGCCCAACGCGCTCGAGCATCTGTCGCGCCAATTGTGCGGCCTTGGCTTTCGGCACTTTCTGCACCACTTGCGGCGCAAGCATGACGTTTTCGCCCACCGTCAGGTGTGGGAACAGGTTGAACTGCTGGAACACCATGCCGACTTTCTGCCGCAGGGTGCGCAGGTCGGCGCGGGCGGCGTCGAGGTATTCGCCGTCGACTTCAATCACGCCGTCGTTGATCGACTCCAGGCCATTGAGGGTGCGCAGCAGGGTGGATTTGCCCGAGCCGCTGCGACCGATGATCGCCACCACCTGGCCTTCTTCGACACTCAGGTCGATGCCCTTGAGTACGTGGTGATCGCCGTAATACTTATGCAGGGCGGAAATTCTAAGCAGAGGCATGCAGTCTCCTTTCCAGGTAGCGCGCACTGAGGGACAAGGGGTAGCAGAGCAGGAAGTAACCCAGCGCCACCAGGCCATAGACCATGAAGGGTTCGAAGGTAGCGTTGGCGAGCATGCCGCCGGTCTTGGTCAGCTCGGTGAAGCCGATGATCGAGGTCACGGCGGTGCCCTTGACCACTTGCACCGAGAAACCCACGGTTGGCGCCACGGCAATGCGCAGGGCCTGGGGCAGGATCACGTAGCGCAATTGCTCCAGCGGGTTCAGGGCCAGGCTCGCGGACGCCTCCCATTGGCCGTGGGCGATGGAGTCGACGCAGCCACGCCAGATTTCGGCCAGGTAGGCGCTGGTGAACAGGGTCAAGGCAATCGCCGCCGCCAGCCAGGGCGAAATGTCCACGCCGAGCAAGGCGATGCCGAAGAACACCAGGAACAGTTGCATCAACAGCGGCGTGCCCTGGAACAGTTCGATATAGGTGCGGGCGACATTGCGCGGGAACGCCTTGGTGCTGATGCGCATAGTCATCACCAGCAAACCGATCACGCCGCCGCCGATGAACGCTACCAGCGACAGCAGCAAGGTCCACTGCAAACCGGTGAGCAGGTTGCGCACGATGTCCCAGAACGAAAAATCACTCATCGGGCGTTCCTCATGACATAGCGCCGGCCGATCCAGTTCAGCAATTGGCGGATCATCAGCGCCATGCACAGGTAGACCAGGGTCGTCAGCGCATAGGTTTCAAAGGCGCGGAAGTTGCGCGACTGGATAAAGTTGGCGGCAAAGCTCAGTTCCTCGGTGGCGATCTGCGAGCAGACCGCCGAGCCGAGCATCACGATGATGATCTGGCTGCTCAGGGCCGGCCAGACCTTGCCCAGCGCGGGCAGCAACACCACATGGCGGAACGCCTCGAAACGTGTCATCGCCAGCGCGGCCGCCGCTTCCAGTTGCCCGCGGGGGATCGCCTGGATCCCGGCGCGGATGATCTCGGTGGAGTACGCCCCCAGGTTGATCACCATCGCCAGCACTGCCGCCTGCCATTCGGTGATTTTCAGGCCGAGGGACGGCAGGCCGAAGAAGATGAAAAACAACTGCACCAGAAACGGCGTGTTGCGGATCGACTCGACGTACACCCCGAAGATCCAACTGAACGGCTGGATCTTCCACGCCCGCACCACGGCGCCGACGATTCCCAGCGCCACGCCCAGTACTGCACCGATGGCGGTCAGTTCAAGTGTGAACAGCGCGCCGCGCAGCAGCAGATCGGTATTGGCCAGGACCGGCACAAAGTCGAATTGATAGGCCATAGGCTAACCCTCGTTACCGCGCTCAGAGATCAGCCGGCAGCGGCTCTTTGAGCCACTGCAATGCATTCTTTTCCAGGCTGCCGTCGGCCTTGGCCGCGACCAGGATCTGGTTCACCTTGTCCAGCAGCGCCGGCTCGTTCTTGTTCACGCCCACGTACACCGGCGAGTCCTTGAGCTTCACTTTCAGTGCCGGCACGCGCTTGGGGTTGCGTTCGCTGATGGCCACCATCACCACGTTGCCGCTGGCGATCAGGTCCACCTGGCCGGCGAGGTAGGCGGCGATGGTCGAGTTGTTGTCTTCAAAGCGCTTGATCGTCGCCTCTTTTGGCGCCACGGCGGTCAGCTCGATGTCTTCGATGGCGCCACGGGTCACGCTGATGGTTTTGCCCTTGAGGTCGTCAACGGTGCTGATCGGCGCATCGGGAGGGCCGAATACGGCGAGGTAGAAGGGCGCGTAGGCCTTGGAGAAGTCGATGACCTTCTCGCGCTCGGCGTTCTTGCCCAGGCTGGAAATCACCAGGTCGACCTTGCCGGTGGTGAGGAACGGGATGCGGTTGGTGCTGTTGACCGGGGTCAGTTCAAGCTTGACCTTGAGCTGGTCGGCCAAAAGCTTTGCGGTGTCGATGTCCAGGCCGCGGGGCTTCATGTCCGGGCCGACCGAGCCGAACGGCGGGAAATCCTGGGGCACGGCCACCTTGAGGGTGCCACGGGCGACGATATCGTCCAGACCGTTGGCCTGGGCGGGCGCCTGGCTCAGCATCAGGCTGGCAAACAGGGCAGTGAGCAGGGCGCTGCAACGCTTGGTCATGGCGACTCTCCGAAAAGGACGAAAGGATTTTTCGGTTTTTGCCAGTGCACAGCCCATGCCAGCACCGCCGTATTTCGCGCCAGAGCCGGTGGCTGTTGAGTCTTGGCGGTCTTACTGGTCTGAACAGTTAATGGGTTTTCTGCACCCTTTTCGAGCGCCGTCAAAACCGCGCGAGCCCCTTTGGGGCGTGGCTTGCCGGGCGCTGCGAATAGCTTTACAACTAGCCGCTCAGTTGACTGGAAACCTGAGTTTCTTATGAATTCCATCGCCCAAGCCGTACCGGAAGTGGCGCTACAGGCCATCCGCAAATTGATCGCTGACGAGGGCTTCGGGCCGGGTGATGCGTTGCCCTCCCAGCGCGACCTGGCGCTGCAATTGGGCGTGAGCCGGGCCTCTTTGCGTGAAGCCTTGTCGTCACTCAGTGCCTTGGGCGTGGTAAGTGTGCAGCCGGGCAAAGGCGTGTTCGTGCAAGCGGCCGAAGAGCTGCCGGGGTTGGCCTGGCCGTTTACGGCACAGGCGACGCCGCTGGATATCTTTCAACTGCGCTACGCCCTGGAAGGTTTTGCGGCGGGGCTGGCGGCGGTGACGCTGACCACCGGGGAGTTGGACATCCTGGAAGATAACGTCGAGGCGATGCGCAAGGAGCTGAAGGCCGGTGATTTCGAGGCAGCCGCCCGGCTGGACTTCGAATTCCACCGGCGCATCCTGCTGGCCAGCGGCAATCAGGCGATGGTGAGCATCCTCAGCGCCAGTGCCGAGGTGTTCCTGGAGAGCCAGAAACTACCGTTCATCCGGCCGGAGCGGGCCATGGAGACCTGGCAGGAGCACCGCAAGGTCCTCCGTGCCCTGGCCCGACGCGCCAGCGGGGCGGCGCAGAAAAGCATGCAGGAACATGTGCGTAACGCGGCGTTGCGTACAGGGATTGCCTTCATCACTCCCGTAACTCCATGAGTTGGGCTATACCCAAACTCATGCGCCATCATAGGAAGAGTCAATCAGCTGCAGCTTCCTGAACGCGGGAAGGGCGGCTATGATGGGCAACGTTTTTTTTGCTTACAACCCGGAGACATCCATGAGCAACGATCTTATCAAGCACGTCACCGACGCGACCTTCGAGGCCGAAGTACTGAAGGCCCAGGGCCCGGTGCTGGTTGACTACTGGGCTGAGTGGTGCGGTCCTTGCAAAATGATCGCTCCGGTCCTGGACGACATTGCCACCACTTACGAAGGCAAGTTGACCATTGCCAAGCTGAACATCGACGACAACCAGGAAACTCCGGCCAAGCACGGCGTGCGTGGTATCCCGACCCTGATGCTGTTCAAGAACGGCAACGTCGAGGCCACCAAGGTCGGCGCGCTGTCGAAGTCCCAGCTGCAGGCTTTCCTCGACGCCAATATCTAAGCGTCCTCAAAAAGCCCCGCAATTTGCGGGGCTTTTTCGTGAAACAGGGCTAGACGCTCTGAAACTCAGGTGGTACATTCGGCCCCGCACTGGTTTCTCCACTGCCCCCTGCAAGCCGTCGCCGACGCTCTCCTTTTCGATTAGTACGCGATCCTGTCGCCTTCTCTGCGGCGCGGCCTCATTAAGCCAAAAGCTTAATTTCCCCCCCTCCATAAATGATTACGTCATTCCTATATGAATCTGACTGAACTCAAGCAAAAGCCGATTACCGAACTGCTCGAATTGGCCGAACAGATGGGCATAGAAAATATGGCCCGTTCGCGCAAGCAGGACGTGATTTTCTCCCTGCTGAAAAAGCACGCGAAAAGCGGCGAGGAAATCTCCGGTGATGGCGTGCTGGAGATTCTCCAGGACGGCTTCGGCTTCCTCCGCTCTGCAGACGCTTCCTATCTCGCCGGCCCAGACGATATCTACGTCTCGCCGAGCCAGATCCGTCGCTTCAACTTGCGCACCGGTGACACCATCGTTGGCAAGATCCGCCCTCCAAAGGAAGGCGAGCGTTATTTCGCTCTGCTCAAGGTCGACACGATCAACTACGATCGTCCCGAGAACGCGAAAAACAAGATTCTCTTCGAGAACCTGACGCCGCTGTTCCCGACCGTGCGCATGAAGATGGAAGCCGGCAACGGTTCCACCGAAGACTTGACCGGTCGTGTCATCGACCTGTGTGCCCCGATCGGCAAAGGCCAGCGCGGCCTGATCGTGGCCCCGCCGAAAGCCGGCAAGACCATCATGCTGCAGAACATCGCAGCGAACATCGCCCGTAATAACCCTGAAGTTCACCTGATCGTGTTGCTGATCGATGAGCGTCCGGAAGAAGTAACCGAAATGCAGCGCACCGTGCGCGGCGAAGTGGTTGCCTCGACGTTCGATGAGCCGCCAACCCGCCACGTGCAGGTTGCCGAAATGGTGATCGAGAAGGCCAAGCGCCTGGTCGAACACAAGAAAGACGTGGTGATCCTGCTCGACTCCATCACCCGTCTGGCCCGTGCCTACAACACCGTGATCCCAAGCTCCGGCAAGGTGCTCACCGGTGGTGTCGATGCCCACGCCCTGGAGAAACCGAAACGTTTCTTCGGCGCTGCGCGGAACATCGAAGAAGGCGGCTCGCTGACCATCATCGCCACCGCACTGGTTGAAACCGGTTCGAAGATGGATGAAGTGATCTACGAAGAGTTCAAAGGTACCGGCAACATGGAACTGCCTTTGGACCGTCGTATCGCCGAGAAGCGGGTGTTCCCGGCCATCAACATCAACCGTTCCGGCACGCGCCGCGAAGAGTTGCTGACCGCCGATGACGAACTGCAGCGCATGTGGATCCTGCGCAAGCTGCTGCACCCGATGGACGAAGTTGCGGCCATCGAGTTCCTGATCGACAAGCTGAAAACCACCAAGACCAACGACGAGTTCTTCCTGTCGATGAAGCGTAAGTAACACGACGCTTCGGTCAAAAAGGATGGCGCCCCATGGGGCGCCATTTTTTTTGTTTCTGGAAAAGGAGTTTTGGCTTTAGTGTGTGTCTGTTTAGAAACAAATTCGCGTGTGTGACTACACTCGCTGTCCATCCGATCAGGCAAATTACAAGATTTTATGACCATTCTCGCTTATCGCAGGGACATTGACGGCCTGCGTGCCATAGCTGTGCTCGCTGTTGTGCTGTTTCATTTTGGTGTACCGGGCTTTACCGGCGGCTTTGTCGGCGTCGACGTGTTTTTCGTGATCTCCGGCTACTTGATCACCTCGATCATCTGGCGCGAGCGTGAGGCCGGCCGTTTCAGTTTTGTCAGCTTCTGGGCCAGGCGAGCGCGGCGTATCCTGCCGGCACTGTTCGTGATGATGCTCGGCGCGCTGGTGGTGGGCTGGTTCCTGCTGGCGCCAAAGGATTACAGCGAGTTGGGGCGCTCGATACATAACCAGGTGGTGTTTATCTCCAACCTGTTTTTCATGCGTCAGGACGGTTACTTTGATGTGGCCTCCGATATCAAACCGTTGCTGCATACCTGGTCATTGTCGGTTGAAGAACAGTTCTACATCCTCTTCCCACTGCTTCTGACACTGCTGTCGAGCCGGCTCAAATATTGGCGCACGGCGCTGTTCGTGTTGTTGCTGGTGTCATTCGGCATGAGTACATGGGCGGTGGCCCACGCTCCGGAACGAGCCTTTTTCCTGCTGCAGATGCGTGCCTGGGAGCTGTTGGCGGGCGCAATGCTGGCGGTAATGCCGGTACGCGAGTACCGCGCCAGCCCGGCGTTGGCGCAGGCCGTCAGCCTTGCCGGCCTCGGCCTGATCCTGCTGGCGGTCTTCGCGTATGACCCGAGCACGCCGTTTCCCGGCGCCGCAGCGCTGTTGCCGGTGGTGGGCGTGGTCTGCCTGATTTGGGCCAACGGCCAGCAAACTACCCTGACGAGCAAGCTGCTGGGTAGCCGCTTGCTGGTGGGGATTGGCCTGATCTCCTACTCCTGGTACCTGTGGCACTGGCCGGTGTACGTGTTTGGCAAGTACGCCAGTGTCGACGGGCTGGGCCCGTGGGAGCTTGGTGCACTGTTTGTGTTGAGCCTGGTGTTGGGTTATGCGTCCTGGCGGTTTGTCGAGGCGCCGTTCCGTGAACGTCGGCTGTTGGCAGGGCGCAAGCAAATCCTGGTGGCGGCGGGTATCGCGCTGCTTGGGGTGGGACTGCTCGGCAAAGGCCTGGTCATGACGAAGGGCTTGCCTTGGCGCCTGTCGCCCGAGGCGCTGCAATTTGCCCAGGCGCGCGAGTGGAGCCCGGACCTTATGGCCTGCCTGGTGGATGGTGGGAAAAATCGCCACCATGGATTTTGTCATTTCGGGCCTCAGTCCGCGCCGACGCGCGCGCTGGTCTGGGGCGATAGCCATGCCACGGCGCTGGTTCCGGCGTTGCGAGACGGCGCGAGCAAGTACGGTGTCAGCGTCACGCAGGCAGGTTATGCCGGTTGCCTGCCGTTTAATCGCAAGGAAAGCGTTCCGGGCTGCTTGACCTTTAACCAGCAGGTCACGCAACTGCTCGGCAAGGAAACCTTTAGCGACGTGGTGCTGGTGGCGCGCTGGAGCCTGTATGTCTATGGGCAGCGCGATGGTGACACCGAGGCTTCGTTGCTGGACCCGGCGACCGGAACCTATGACCGCGCCTTCGCCGAGCGGCGCTTCGCTGAAAGTCTCGGCGCCCTTGTGCAGCAATTGCGCGCCAGCGGCCATCGGGTGTGGCTGGTCAAGGAAGTCCCCCTGCAGGAATTCAGTCCGCCTTACCGCCTGAGTCGCCTGGCGATGCTCGGCCGGCCCACCGACAAAGAAGGCATGCCCCTGGATGAGCACCTCCAGCGCCAGGCCTATATCAGCAGCGTATTCGAGCGCATGGCGGCGGCTGATCCCGGGGTAAAGGTAATGGATCCGGCGCCCAAGTTATGCAGTGCGAATGACTGGTGCCGGGTGGAACTGGACGGTCAGTCGCTGTACACCGACGACAATCACCTCTCGGCGGTTGGTTCGCGGTATGTCGAGGCGTTTCTTGAACCCTTGTTCAAAGCCTTGCGCGATGAAACCCAGGCATCGGCTCTTTGAGTCTGTGTCGTCGGCAATGCTGCTCAATAAGCTGCCAGCGACCGTAAGAGCAGGTAGGATGTACGCCTATTTTACGGGTGGCATGGTTAATGAAATTCAAGGATCTTCGGGATTTCGTGCAGCAACTTGAGCAGCGCGGAGAGTTGAAACGTATCCAGGTGCCGATTTCCCCGGTCCTGGAGATGACTGAGATTTGCGACCGCACCTTGCGCAACAAGGGCCCGGCGCTGCTGTTCGAAAACCCGGTGGGCTTTGATATCCCGGTGCTCGGCAACCTGTTCGGCACTCCCGACCGCGTGGCGTTTGGCATGGGCGCCGAGTCGGTCAGCGAACTGCGCGAGATCGGCAAGCTGCTGGCCTTCCTCAAGGAACCCGAGCCACCCAAGGGGCTCAAGGACGCCTGGTCGAAGCTGCCCATCTTCCGCAAGATCATCGCCATGGCCCCCAAGGTCGTGAAAGACGCGGTTTGCCAGGAAGTGGTGATCGAAGGCGAGGATGTCGACCTCGGCATGCTCCCCGTGCAGACCTGCTGGCCTGGCGACGTCGGCCCGCTGATCACCTGGGGCCTGACCGTCACCAAGGGCCCGAACAAGGACCGCCAGAACCTCGGCATCTACCGTCAGCAAGTGATCGGCCGCAACAAGGTCATCATGCGCTGGCTGAGCCACCGTGGCGGCGCCCTGGATTTCCGTGAGTGGTGCGAAAAGCACCCCGGCCAGCCATTCCCTGTTTCCGTGGCCCTGGGCGCCGACCCGGCGACCATCCTCGGCGCCGTCACGCCGGTGCCCGACAGCCTGTCCGAGTACGCTTTCGCGGGCCTGTTGCGCGGCAATCGCACTGAGCTGGTGAAATGCCGCGGTAACGACCTGCAAGTGCCGGCCACCGCCGAAATCATCCTCGAAGGCGTGATTCACCCGGGCGAGATGGCCGATGAAGGCCCCTACGGCGACCACACCGGCTACTACAACGAAGTCGACAGCTTCCCGGTGTTCACCGTCGAGCGCATCACCCACCGGGTCAAGCCGATCTACCACAGCACCTACACCGGCCGCCCGCCGGATGAGCCGGCGATCCTCGGCGTGGCGTTGAACGAAGTGTTTGTGCCGATCCTGCAAA
Source organism: Pseudomonas sp. B6001 (assembly GCF_013386015.1). Taxonomy (NCBI): domain Bacteria; kingdom Pseudomonadati; phylum Pseudomonadota; class Gammaproteobacteria; order Pseudomonadales; family Pseudomonadaceae; genus Pseudomonas; species Pseudomonas sp. B6001. The sequence continues at coordinate 379,501 of NZ_JACAOX010000002.1, read as the reverse complement.
AGCAGTTTCCGGAAATCACTGATTTCTACCTGCCGCCCGAAGGCTGCTCGTATCGCATGGCCATCGTGACGATGAAGAAGTCGTACCCCGGCCACGCCAAGCGGGTAATGCTGGGTGTGTGGTCGTTTTTGCGACAGTTCATGTACACCAAGTTCGTTATTGTCACCGACGACGACATCAACGCCCGGGACTGGAACGACGTGATCTGGGCTATCACCACGCGCATGGACCCCAAGCGCGACACGGTGATGATCGACAACACACCGATCGACTACCTCGACTTTGCTTCCCCGGTATCGGGCCTCGGCTCGAAAATGGGCCTGGACGCCACCCATAAATGGCCGGGTGAAACCACCCGCGAATGGGGCCGCGTGATCGTCAAGGACGAAGCGGTCACTGCCCGTGTCGATGCGCTCTGGAAAGAATTAGGAATAGATTGATGCGTGTAACCCTGCAGCCTTCCGGTGCGGTACTTGAACTGACGCCCGGCGAGCGGATCCTCGAGGGCGCGCGCCGCCTGGGCTACGATTGCCCCCAGGCCTGCCGCAATGGCGTGTGCCACGTGTGCGCGGCGCTGCTGGTGGAAGGCCGGGTGCAGCAAGCCGGTGAGGTGCGTGACCATGGCGAGTTCTATACCTGCATTGCCGAACCGCTGGAAGATTGCATTGTGTTGTGGGATGGCGTGCTGGCGCCGGGAGAATTGCCGGTGCGCAAACTGTCTTGCCAACTGAGTGAATGCGTCGAGGTGGGCGGTGACGTCTGGCGCGTGCGCCTGCGGGCTCCGGCCGGCAAGGCGGTACGCTACCACGCCGGGCAATACCTGATGATCGAGCGGGAAAACGGCGAGAAGTCGGCATTCTCCCTGGCCTCGGCGCCCCACGCCGGGCGCGAGCTGGAATTGCACGTGCTGGCCCGGGAAGACAGCGCCCGCAGCCTGCTGGAGCAGTTGCAGCGCAACCAGATGGCCCGCATCGAAATGCCGTTTGGCGACACCCACCTGGCGGAACTGCCCGACGGGCCGCTGGTGCTGATCGCCGCCGGCACCGGCATGGCCCAGATGCATAGCCTGATCGAACACTGTCGCGCCAGTGGCTTCAAGCACCCGGTGCATCTGTATTGGGGGGTACGTCGACCGGAAGACTTCTACGACATCGAGCACTGGGACCAGTGGCTGCAACTGCCCAACCTGTTCCTGCACAAAGTGGTCAGCGACCTGTGTGGCTGGGAAGGGCGCTGCGGGCTGTTGCATGAAGCGGTGTGCGAAGACATCAGCGACCTCAAGGCCGTGCATGTCTACGCCAGTGGTTCACCGGCGATGATCTACGGCACCCTGGATGCGCTGGTCGAGGCCGGCATGGATGCACACCAGATGCGTGCTGACGTATTTGCCTACGCACCTCGCCCGTAACATGTGGCGAGGGAGCTTGCTCCCGCTGGGCTGCGCAGCAGCCCCGAAACAGTCGCTGGGTTCTATCTTTAAGATCGCATGAACTTCAGGGCCGCTTCGCGACCCAGCGGGAGCAAGCTCCCTCGCCACAGAAGCCCTTCAGTGGCTTGATCAGAAACGAACGCCCGTGGTCACCATCGCCGCATTGAACCCGAGCAACACCAGCTCGGCGGCGACCGGCCCGTAGTGGGTGCCCACCGAGGGGATGATCACCGGCGCTACCCCCAGTCCATTCAGCGGAATCTTGTCGCGGTACTTGCCGCGATAGCCCTGGATCACACCCCCTGTCAGCTTCAAGTACACCGGGTAATCGGGCATGTCGTAGCGTTTGCCGGCATAGGCGTAGTACGAACGCTGGCTGAACGAGTTGCGAAACGTCGCCCCGCCATACACCAGGCCTGACGCTTCATTGCGCTCCAGGCCGATCAGGTCCTGGTTGTTGTTGTGGTCCTTGTCCGGCGCAAAATGCCGGGTGTAGACGCTCGTCTGGGCATACCAGAAGCCTTTTTCGTCCTGGGTCGGCACTTCCGCCGCCAGGGCGGTGGTGGCCTGTGCCAGGAACAACAGGCTGGGCAGTCGGTATTTCATGGAGTGACCTCGGTAGTCGATTCGGTTGGCGGCCAGGTGGGTCGTGACAGGCGCCTATTTTGAAGGCTCAGCGTGCCCCCAGGCTGAACCTGCGCTGAAACTACAGGGATTGAGGCAGCCAATCCTGATGAGCGGAGCGGCCTGGGCTTATGCATTCGCTTATTCTTTAAAGGTATTTAATTTGTTACATAAATATCATTAAGCTATATGCCAACGGACTACCGACTTTCTGCCAATAACCAATAAATGACCGCCACCGTCCGCCACACGGATCGATCGTACGAGCTCAGAGCATTGACGTTCTGGCTTTTGATTCCAAGGGGAGCGGTATGGGGAGCAACAAGCAGCACCTGCTGTACACGGCGATTTTGTCGGCTAATTTGCTGACCGCTGTGGGATTCAGTCCACTGGCATCCGCCGAAACGGCCACTGCCGATGTACCCAAACTCGATACAGTCATTGTCACCGGCACCCGCGCCCAAGAGCGCACCGCCAGTGCCTCGTTGTCACCTATCGATGTGATTTCCGGCGACACCTTGCGCAGCACCGGCTCTGATGAGTTGGGCGCGGTGTTGGCCCGATTGATTCCTTCCATCAACTTTCCACGCCCGAGCCTGGTAGACGGTGCCGAACTGGTGCGCCCGGCGCAGCTGCGTGGCCTGTCACCGGACCAGGTGTTGGTGCTGGTCAACGGCAAGCGTCGCCACACCAGTGCCTTCGTCAATCTCGGCGGTGCGGTTGGGCGTGGCTCGGCGCCGGCGGATTTGAATGCGATCCCGTTGTCGGCGGTCGACCATATCGAGGTGCTGCGTGACGGCGCATCGGCCCGCTACGGCTCCGATGCGATTGCCGGGGTGATCAACGTGATCCTCAAGCATGACGACCACGGCGGCTCGATCACCAGCAAGTTTGGTGAGTACAAGAAGGGCGACGGTATCCAGCGCAACCTCAGCGGCAACACCGGTGTGGCGCTGGGCGATAACGGGTTTATCAACATCTCTGCCGAAGGCGCCGACAACGATTACACCAACCGCGCCGGCAAGGACCTGCGTCCGGGCAGCGTTGGTTCGACGACCTACGGCCAGCGGGTGTTCCGCCAGGGCGAGCCGGCCACTGACCAGGGCAAGCTGTTTCTCAACTCGGAATATTCCTTCAGTGATGCGGCCGAGTTCTATGCGTTTGGCGGCTACAGCAAGACCCGCGGCGAGACGGCGGCGTTCTACCGGGCCAGTAACGCGAGCAACAACATTCCTGCGCTCAACCCCAATGGTTACCTGCCGTTGATTCGCGGTGACGTGGAAGACACGTCCCTGGCGGTCGGCCTGCGCGGCTTGTTGGCCTATGACTGGCACTACGATGTGTCGGTCAACTACGGCAAGAACCAGTACCAGATCGGTACCGAAACCATCAACACCTCGCTGGGCCTGGCCACGCCGCGCAAGTTCGACAACGGCACGTTGGTCAATGACCAGAAGCAACTCAGCCTGGACCTGTCGCGGGAATTCAGCCTGGGCTGGTTGCCGTATCCAGTGTCGGTGGCGTTTGGCGGCGAATACCTGGACCAGGGTTACCAGATCAAGGCGGGCGACCCGGCGTCCTACTACCAGACCGGCAGCTCGGGCCTGGGCGGCTTCCGTGATTCCGACGCCGGCACCAGCACGCGCCACAACTGGGCGCAGTACCTGGACCTGGAAACCAACTTCACCGAAAAACTCAGTGCCTCCGCCGCCGTGCGTCACGAGGACTACAGTGATTTTGGCTCCAACGTCAGCGGCTCGCTCTCGGCGCGCTACGACTTCACCCCGCAAGTGGCCTTGCGCGGCAGTGTATCCAACGGTTTCCGTGCGCCGTCCCTGGCACAGCAAAACTTCGCCTACACCTCGTCGCAACTGATCGGCAACACCATCCAGGAAGCCGGCACCTTCCCGGCCAACAGCCAGGTGGCGCGCCTGCTCGGCGCTGAAGACCTGAAAGCCGAGAAGTCCCGCAACTACAGTCTCGGCCTGGTGCTGGAGCCGACCGACAACCTGACCGTGACCGCCGATGTCTACCGTATCGACATCAGCGACCGCATCAGCCTGTCCTCCAATCTGGACCTGAGCAAGAACCCGGCTGCGCTCGCGTATCTGCAGGCCAATGGCGTCGGCAACATCAACTACACCACGGTGCGCTACTTCACCAACGCCACCGACACGACCACCAATGGCGTCGACCTGGTGGCCAACTATCGCTACCAACTGGACAACGGTGTGCGCTGGAACAGCACCGTGGGCTACAACTACAACCACACCAAGGTCACCGACGTAAAAGCCAACCCGTCCGTACTGGATAGCCTGGGCGCGAGCCTGGTTCGAGTGGACCGTCGCGAGCGCATCGGCCTGCTGGGCGATACCACGCCACAGCACAAGCTGAGCCTGGGCAACGACCTGAGTTTCGGCAACTGGGCGCTGCACAGTAATTTGGTGCGCTATGGTTCATTCACCAGCTACCAGGCCGACCCGACCAACGACCAGAGCTTCAAGGCCGCCTGGCTGTTGGACCTGTCAGCCGACTACAAGCTGAAAAACTGGACCTTCACCGTTGGCGGCGACAACGTCACCGACAAATACCCGGAAAAACTCAATGCCTACGCCAGCAGTGGTGGCAATTTGGCCTATAGCACTTTTTCGCCGTACGGTTACAGCGGCGCGTTCTATTACGGTAAAGTTGCTTACAACTGGTAACAGCTTCTCGTAACAACAAAGGAGACCTAAGCGATCTGCCATGACCGCCATTGAATCTGATCTTTTGCAATTGGCTTACCCTCCGCGGCTCGATCTGGGGCCGCAACTCACTCACGAACAGTTGATGAGCTCGATGCAAGCCACCATGGCGCTGCACAAGGGTGGGCCGGTCTGGCTATTCGCTTACGGTTCGCTGATCTGGCGGCCTGAATGTTCGTCGACACAGCGGATGCGGGCGCGGGTCCACGGTTATCACCGGGGCTTGTACCTGTGGTCCCATGAGCACCGGGGCACGCCGGAAATACCGGGGTTGGTGTTTGGCCTGGATCGCGGCGGCTCGTGCAGCGGGTTTGCCTACCGCTTGCCGGAAGATCAACTGGAGGCCTCGCTGTATGCCCTGTGGCAGCGCGAGATGCCGTATCCCTCGTACCGGCCGCACTGGCTCAGCTGTCGTCTGGAAGATGGCAGCCAGGTGCAGGCATTGGGATTTGTCCTGGAACGGCACCTGCCCAGTTATGCCGGCAATTTGCCCGACATCGTGCTGAATCACGTGTTGCAAAGCGCTTGCGGGCGTTACGGCACTACGCGCGATTATGTCGAGCAGACCGTCAACGCCCTGCGTAGCCACGCCATGCCAGACAAGAATCTGGAGGCGCGGCTCAAGCGGTGTTCCAAAGGCTGTTCCGACGATTAACGTGCGGCACTGACGCTATTGGTGTGCCACAAGGTGGGGATCAGGAACGCGATGGCCAGCAGGCACGCGCCGATCAGCAGCACGAAACCACCGTCCCAACCGAAATGGTCAACGGTGTAGCCCATGGCCGCACTCGCTGCCACTGAACCACCCAGGTAACCGAACAGGCCCGTGAAGCCCGCTGCAGTACCGGCGGCTTTCTTCGGTGCCAGCTCCAGCGCCTGCAGACCGATCAGCATCACCGGGCCGTAGATCAGGAAGCCGATGGAGAACAGCGCGATCATGTCGATCATCGGGTTGCCCGGCGGGTTGAGCCAGTAAACCAGGGTCGCCACGGTGACCAGGCCCATGAACACAATGCCGGTCAGGCCACGGTTGCCACGGAAGATCTTGTCCGACATCCAGCCGCACAGCAGCGTGCCCGGAATGCCCGCCCACTCGTAGAAGAAGTACGCCCACGAGGTTTTATCCACGTCGAAGTGCTTGGCTTCCTTGAGGTACGTCGGTGCCCAGTCCAGCACGCCGTAGCGCAGCAGGTAGACGAAGACGTTGGCGAAGGCGATGTACCAGAGCATTTTGTTGCGCAGCACGTACTTGACGAAGATTTCCTTGGCGCTGAATTCGTCCTCGTGGCTGGCGTCGTAGCCTTCCGGGTAATCGTTCTTGTATTGCTCGATGGGCGGCAGGCCCACCGATTGCGGGGTGTCGCGCATGGTGATGAAGGCAAACGCCGCCACCAGCAGGGCCACGGTAGCCGGGACGTAGAACGCCGCGTGCCAGTCGTTGAACCAGGCCATGCCCAGCAGGAACAGCGGGCCGATCAAGCCGCCGCCGACGTTATGCGCCACGTTCCATACGGAAACCACACCGCCGCGCTCCTTCTGCGACCACCAGTGCACCATGGTCCGCCCACTTGGCGGCCAGCCCATGCCCTGGGCCCAACCGTTGATGAACAGCAGAATGAACATCATGGTCACGCTGGACGTAGCCCAAGGTGCGAAACCGAAAATGAACATCACCCCGGCGGACACCAACAGGCCGAAGGGCAGGAAGTAGCGCGGGTTGGAGCGGTCGGACACCAGCCCCATGAGGAACTTGGACAGGCCGTAGGCAATTGCGATCGCCGACATTGCCAGGCCCAGCTGGCCACGGGTGTAACCCTCGTCGATCAGGTACGGCATGGCCAGGGAGAAGTTCTTGCGCAGCAGGTAGTACCCGGCGTAACCGAAGAAAATACCGGCGAAGATCTGCCAGCGCAGGCGTCGGTACGTGCTGTCTATTTTTTCTTCAGGCAGGGGCGCCTGATGTGCGGCAGGACGGAAGAAAGCAAACATTCAAGAGCTCCAGATTTCTTGTTTTGACTGCGGATGCGAATGTTACAGTTTCGTTACCGAAAATAGCACCGCCTCTTATCTGCGGGCATAGGAATTGAGTGCAATTGCATGTTCTTTTACGAACATGTCGCTTAGAGGCAAGTGAGGGGCGTTTTCAGGAGGGAATGCCAAGAAGCTGTGGTGAGGGAGCAAGCTCCCTCACCACAGGCAGTGATTCGGTTCAGTTGCCGTTGGCGGCTGCGATATCACCTGGAAGCAGGTGTTCCTGGATCTTCTGGCTGCGGGATTCCACCAGTTGACCCTGGTCGTCGAAGCGCAACACGATCAGCCAGTCATACACATTTTCCGGCCATTTCTTCATGCCGGTCAGCGCCGCGCCGTCACCGCCGAAGGCCTCGATCAACTTGTCGATATGCCCGTGATGCCAGGCGATCAACACGGTCTGCGCCTGGTTGGACTTGCGCAGGGACTTCACCAGCTTGCCGACTTGATCGTCTGAGTAGGGTGTTTCAAGCGGGAGCTGCAGGCGCTGGGCCAGGGGTGTCAGGGTCAGGCGCGGGCGAGAGCTTTCCTTGCTGTCGCTGGTAGCGATCAGCCGCTGGGGCACCACGGAGATGCCGTTCAACAGCAGCGGGTCGAAATAGCTGGCGTAGGCCGCCGCCCGTTGTTCGCCCTTGGGGCTCAGCAACGGACCTTCATCGGGTTTTTCCGCATGGCGCACGATCAGCACCGTCACGTTGTTCAGCCCGCGTACATCCTTGCCCTCTTTATGGGCAAAGGCGTGAGCCGACACCATCATCAACAACCCCAGAAACAGCGCGCGCAGCGGTGTGACCATTATTCATTCCTGCCAGTGAGTGAGTGCCTCGGCCGATCATGGGCCCAGGCACTCCGCGGACAAAATGAAACAATAGTCAGCGTAGCTGCACCACGACCTTGCCCACAGCCTTGCGCTGGCCGAGGTCGTTGATCGCCTGCGCCGCCTGCTCCAGCGGGTACACCTGGGACACCAGCGGCTTCAACTTGCCCTCGGCGAACCAGCCGAACAGTTGCTGGAAGTTGGCGGCATTGTCCTGCGGCTGGCGCTGGGCGAACGACCCCCAGAACACCCCGACCACCGCTGCACCCTTGAGCAGCGCCAGGTTCACCGGCAGCTCGGGAATGCGCCCGCTGGCAAAGCCCACCACCAGCAGCCGTCCATTCCAGGCGATGCCGCGAATGGCCTGGTCAAACAGGTCGCCGCCCACCGGGTCGTAGATCACATCCACGCCGTTGCCGCCGGTAAGGCGTTTGATCTCGTCCTTGAGGCTGGCTTCGCTGTAGTTGATCAACTCATCGGCACCGGCAGCCTTGGCCACCGCCAGCTTGTCGGCGCTGCTGGCCGCGGCGATCACCCGGGCGCCCATGGCCTTGCCGATTTCCACCGCAGCCAGGCCGACGCCGCCGGAGGCACCGAGCACCAGCAGGGTTTCCCCGGGTTGCAGGTTGGCCCGCTGCTTCAGGGCGTGCATCGACGTGCCGTAGGTCATGCTGAAGGCGGCGGCGGTGTTGAAGTCCATGCTCGGCGGGATCGGCAGCACGTTGTAGCCCGGCACCGCGACCTGCTCGGCGAAGCTGCCCCAGCCGGTCAGGGCCATCACCCGGTCACCGACCTTCAGGTGGCTGACGTTCTCACCGACTTGGCTGATCACGCCTGCCGCTTCACCGCCCGGCGAAAACGGGAAGGGCGGCTTGAACTGGTACTTGCCCTCGATGATCAGGGTGTCCGGGAAATTGACCCCGGCCGCATGCACGTCCAACAGGATTTCGTTCTTCTTGATCGCCGGGCTTTCGACGTCTTCCAGCACCAGGTTTTCGGCGGGGCCGAAGGCTTTGCACAGCACAGCTTTCATCGGACTATTCCTTTTGGCGTGTTGGCCGATAAGTGTAGGTGGGCAGGGCGACGGGTCAACGAGCATGCCCCGGCCTGATAAGTCGCCATAAGCTTGTGCTCAGGGCTGCTAGCGTTATGCTACTGGGCAACCGAATTGAGGAATGAACTGTGAAAGCGTGGATCCTGTTGATGCTGGCCCTGACACTGCCGACGGCAGCCCTGGCCGAAGAAGCCAAAGAAGGCGAAGCGCCGAAGGTCAGCTATATCAGCCTGAGCCCGCCGTTTGTCGGTAACTACGGCCTGGATGGCACCGCGAAGCTGCGGGTGTTCAAGGCGGATATCGCCCTGCGGGTCACCGGTCCCGAGGCAGCCGCTGCCGTGAAAGCCAACGACGCGCTGATTCGCAACCAGTTGGTGGCGCTGTTTACCCAGCAGACTAACGACACCATGAGCAGCGTTGATGGGAAGGAAAAACTGCGCCAGGAAGCCCTGAAGCAGACCCAGCAAGTGATGAACGACGAAACCGGCAAGCCGCAGGTTGAGGATCTGTTGTTCAACAACCTGATCATCCAGTAAGCCGGTCGCTTCGCGCCCTTCGCGAGCAAGCCCGCTCCCACATTTAACCGCATTCTCATGTTAGAACTCGGTCAAGTGTGGGAGCGGGCTTGCTCGCGAAGAGGCCCTGACAGACACCTCAGGAAGCCAGGCTCTTCCTGAACCGCGCCAACGCCACCGCAAAGAACAGCAACCCAATCCCCGCCAGCGCCAGCAAGTCCGGCCACACCACATTCACACCCGCATCCCGGAACAGAATCGCCGCACTCAGGCTCACAAAGTGCGTCGACGGCGAGCCCTGCATCACCCATTGCAACCACTGCGGCATGCTGTCCAGCGGCGTGCTGCCGCCGGACAACAGCAGCATCGGGATAATCACCGGGATCGCCAGCAGGCCAAACTGCGGCGTCGAGCGGGCGAGGGTGGCGAGGAAGATGCCGAGGGCAGTACTGGCAAACAGGTACAGCGCCGTCACCAGCAAAAACAAAGTCAGCGACCCGGCCAGCGGCACGCCGAGCAAGCCTTTCACCACCACTTCCAGCGACAGCCAGGTGCACAGCACCACCACCAGCATGTTGCTCCAGATTTTCGCCAGCATGATTTCCAGCGCAGTCAGCGGCAGAACCAGCAAATGGTCGAGGGTGCCGTGTTCGCGCTCACGCAGCAGCGCGGTGCCGGTCAGCACGATGGCGAGGATGGTGATGTTGTTGACGATCTGGATCACCGCCAGAAACCAGCCGCCTTCCAGGTTGGTATTGAACAGCGCCCGGGTGGTCAGCAGCGCCGGCGCCTTTTGGGCGGCATCGGCCTGGTTGCCATAGGTCAGCAATTCCCGCTGGAAAATCCGCCCGATATACCCGGCACCCATGAATGCCTGGCTCATGGCCGTGGCATCGACGTTGACCTGCACCCCCGGCTGGCGCCCGGCCAACAGGTCGGCCTGGAAATTCGCCGGCACGTTGATCACGAAGGTGTACTGGCCGCTGTCCATCACCTTGTCCAGTTGGTCGTACGGCAACGGCACCGCCGCCTGGAATTCCGGCGGTTGCAGCGCTTCGGCCAGTTGCCGGGAAAGCGCGCTGTGGTCTTCATCCACAAAGGCCACGCTGGCGTTGTGCACGCCGATCACCGAGCCGGCGGCGGGCATATAGATGGCGACGGTAAAGGCGTAGAACAGGAACAGCAGCAACACGCTGTCGTGGCGCAGGCTGGTCAGTTCCTTGATGCCGAGGCGCAGGATATGGGCGAACTTGTGCATCTCAGGCCTCCTGCTTCTTGAGCATGATCAGGCTAAGCCCGGTGAACCCCAGGAAAAACCCGAACAGCGCCAGGCACTGTGGCCATAGCTGACGCAGGTCCAGGGCCTTGGTAAAGGTGCCCACCGCAATGTCGAGGAAGTAGCCCGCCGGGAACAACATGCCCATCAACGCGGCGGCGCCTTCCAGGGACGAGCGCGGCACGATCAGCCCGGAGAACTGGATGGTCGGCAGGCTGGTGATGATCATGGTGCCGAGGATCGCTGCGATCTGGGTGCGGGTGAACGCGGAAATCAGCAGGCCCATGCTGGTGGTGGCCAGCACATACAGCAGGCCGCCGAAAGCCAGGGTCACGCCGCTGCCCTTGAACGGCACGCCGAACAGCCAGCGGTTCATCGCCACCAGCAGGCCCAGGTTGATCAGGCTCACGGCCAGGTACGGCGCCTGCTTGCCCAACAGGAATTCCAGGCGGGTCAGGGGTGTGGCGTAGAAGTTGGTGATGGAGCCCAGTTCCTTCTCGCGCACGATCCCCAGGGCCGTGAGCATCGCCGGGATAAACGCGAGGATCAGCGCCATCACGCCGGGACCGATAGCGTTCACGCTGACCACGTCCTGGTTGTAGCGAAAGCGGGTTTCCAGTTTGGCGGCCGCTTGCTGATTCAGTGGGGTGCTGTTCAGTTCGGCCAGTTGTTGGAGGTTGGCCTGGTGCACGGCCTCGACATAATTGCGGCTGGTTTCCGCACGGAACGGCATGCCGCCATCGAGCCAGGCGGCCACGGCGGGTTGGCGGCCGGCGTAGAGATCGCGGCCGAATCCTGGCGGAATCTCCAGCGCCAGTTTGATCTCCGAGCGCTGCAGGCGTTTGTGCAGTTCGTTGGAGTCAGTGATCGGCGGCTGTTCGGCGAAATAGCGCGAACTGCGAAAGGCCTCCAGATAGGCGCGGCTTTGCGGCGTCTGATCCTGGTCGTAGACGGCGAAGGCGAGCTTTTCCACGTCCAGGGAAATGCCGTAGCCGAAGATCACCATCATGAAAATCGCCCCCAACAGGGCGAAGGCCATGCGCACTTTGTCCCGCAGCAGTTCCTTGCCTTCGCGGCTGGCCACGGCCAACAGGCGGGCGACGCTGAACCCGCGTTTGCTGACGGGTGGGGCCATGGGTTCGCTGACGGTTTCGGAGGGCGCGGTGGCCGCTTCGGGCGCGCCTTGGGCCTGTTCGAGGCAGGTGACGAACGCCGCTTCCAGGGTTTCGCCGTGGAACTGCTGTTGCAGCGCGTCCGGCGTGTCGCAGGCCAGCACCTTGCCCGCGTGCATCAGCGAGATGCGGTCGCAGCGCTGGGCTTCGTTCATGAAGTGGGTGGACAGGAAGATCGTCACGCCCTGTTCCCGGGACAGTTCGATCAGCAGCCGCCAGAAGTCATCCCGCGCGGCCGGGTCGACGCCCGAGGTCGGCTCATCGAGGATCAGCACTTCCGGGCGGTGCAGCACCGCCACCGCCAGGGACAAGCGCTGGCGCAGGCCCAGCGGCAACTCGCCGGACGGCTGCTCGGCAACGTCGCCCAGGTCAAAACGCTTGATCAATTCGTCGATGCGCTGGCCGCTCTCGGCCTTGGGCAGGTCGAACAACTGCGCATGCAGCACCAGGTTCTGGCGCACGCTGAGTTCGCCGTACAGCGAGAAGCTTTGCGACATGAAACCCACGCGCTTGCGGGTGGCCAGGTCCTTGGCGTTGACCGGGTTGCCCAGCAGCGTGGCGGTGCCCTCGGTAGCGGGCATCAACCCGGTGAGGACTTTCATGGTGGTGGTCTTGCCGCAGCCGTTGGAGCCGAGGAAACCAAAGATCTCGCCCCGGCCAATCGCGAAGCTGACCTTGTTGACTGCCGTGAAGTCGCCGAAGCGCAGGGTCAGGTCGTGGGCTTCGATGGCGATGTCGGTGTTGTCGCTTTGCCGTGGCGGAATCACCAGGGGTTCGTTGTTATGGGCGCTGTCGCCCTGGAAATGGGTGAAGGCTTCGTCCAGTTTGCCGCTGGGCGTCGCGGCGGCGAGTTCGCTGCTCAGGCCGTCGGCGATCAGCTTGCCGCGGTCGAGCATCAGGCAGTGTTCAAACTGCTCGGCTTCTTCCATGTAGGCGGTGGCCACCAGCAGTGTGAGCTGCGGGCGTTCGCTGCGTACGGTTTCCACCAGTTCCCAGAAGCGCCGACGGGACAATGGGTCGACCCCGGTGGTGGGTTCGTCGAGGATCAACAGGTCCGGGTCGTGGATCAGTGCACAGCACAGGCCGAGTTTCTGCTTCATGCCGCCGGAGAGCTTGCCGGCGGGGCGCTCGGCGAAACGCGCGAGGTCGGTGGCGAGCAGCAGGTTGTGCATGCGCTGGTCGCAATCGGCTTTTGACAGGCCGAACAGCGTGGCAAAGAACCGGATGTTTTCGCTGATGGACAGCTCGGGGTACAGGTTGCCGCCCAGGCCCTGGGGCATAAAGGCGATGCGCGGGTACAGGCTGTTGCGGTGGCGGCGGTCTTCGATGGAGCCGCCGAGTACTTGCAGTTCGCCTTGTTGAAGCTTTTTGACCCCGGCGATCAAGCCCAGCAGGCTCGACTTGCCGGCGCCGTCCGGGCCGATCAGGCCGCAGCGTGTGCCGGCAGGCAGGCTGAAGGCGATGTCGATCAGCGCCTGTTGCTTGCCGTAGCGATGGTTGATCCCCGTGGCGTGCAGCGCCAGGCCGCTCATTGCAGGTTGGCCGGCCAGTCCAGGTCAGCGGTGCGCACATAGCCGGCGCCGGGCATGCCCGGTTTGGCTTGGGGCACGGCGCTTGGTTGGGTCAGCCGCAGCTTGACCCGGAACACCAGCTTCTGGCGTTCGTCGCGGGTTTCCACTTCCTTGGGGGTGAACTGCGACTTGGCGGCGACGAAGCTGATTTTCGTCGGCAGCGGTTGCTTCGGCAGGGCGTCGAGGACGATCCGCGCCTCACTGCCGACGGTCAGGGCGCCGGTTACCGAAGCGGGCAGATACAGGTTCATGTATTGGTCGTTGGGGTCGATCAGCAGCAACACGCGGCCACCCGCGCCGAGCACTTCGCCGGGTTCGGCCAGGCGTAGCTGGATGATGCCGTCGATAGGCGCCCGCAGGCTGCTGTCTTCGATTTCACTGGTGAGCTGGGCGACCTGGGCCTGGGCGGCGCCGATGGCGGCCTTTACCGAATTGACCTGGGCCTGGGCGGCGACCACGGCAGCGTTGCCGGTGTTTTGCCGGGCCTGCTGCTGGTCGATCAGCTGGCCGCTGGCGAAGCCGCGCTTGTACAGCTCCTGGGTGCGCTTGAGTTCCTGGCTGGCCAGCAGTTGTTCGCTCCGGCGCAGTTGCACATTGGCTTCGGCAGCAGCGAAATTCTCCCTGGCCCGCAGCACTTCAGCTTCGGCCTGGGCGCGCTGGGCTTCCAGGGTACGGGTGTCCATGCGCGCCAGCAGTTGGCCCTTGAGCACCTTGTCGCCTTCGTCCACCCGCACTTCGGCGAGGCGCCCGAGGATCTTGGCGGCGATCTGCACTTCAGTCGATTCCAGCCGGCCATTGCCCATGCTCAAGCCTTCGGGCAGGCGGTCCTGGGTGGATTGCCAATAGCCGAAGCCGCCGGCGGCCAGCAGCAAGACAATCAATGGAATGGCGAAAAGATGGGAGGTACGGTGGTTCGTCGACATGGGTGCATCCTGCGGCGTTAGCGTCCTAGTTTGACCGATCCTGCCCGGAGGCCCTTGATGCGGGTCAAATGAAGCGCCAGCCTAACCCGGTTGGCGCGCAGATGCATGCGCCATGGGCGTGACCGCAGGGTTCTGCTGTTTCAGCGCAGGCCGAGTACGGCGGACCATTGCTCGGCGGTGACCGGCATCACCGAAAGGCGGCTGCCTTTTTGCACCAGGGGCAACTCGGCGAGGGCGGTTTGCTGTTTCAGATAGCCCAGCCCCAGGACCTTCGCAAAGGTCTCGACGTGGGCAACATTGATCGCGCTCCACGGGTTTTTTTCAGGGCTGGCCTTGGCGTCGAAATAGTGACTGTCGGGCTCCAGCGCGGTCGGGTCCGGGTAGGCTGCCTCGACGATTTTACCGATGCCGGCAATCCCCGGTTCCGGGCAGCTGGAGTGGTAGAAGAAGAACTGGTCACCCACCGCCATCGCCCGCAGGAAGTTCCGCGCCTGGTAGTTGCGCACCCCGTCCCACCGGGCCTCGCCGAGCTTTTCCAGGCCCTTGATGGACAGTTCATCGGGCTCGGATTTCATCAGCCAATAGGCCATGTTTTCGCTCCTCAAAAGTCGATTGGGAAAGTTGTCCTGCAATTTTATGACAAACCGACAGTCGGTTGGCGTCAAGGTTTGCGTGTTGGTTCACGTTAACGCAGAATGCCGGGGTTTTGAGCTTGACGCAGCTGGCACGGACTACTAATGGAACGTTGCTGTCATCGTGTGCAAGATGCCTGAAGGGGGGCAATCGATGAAACGCAAACCGGATTTACTATGGATTTTGGTTATTTTGTTCGGCCTGGGCGTTGTGACCACCGGCTATGCGCAGAGCTTGTGGTCGAACAAGACTGACGCACCGATTGAACTCGCACAGCAACAGCCGCAACCGTTCAAACGCTGACCCGTCTTCAAGGCGCTGCTGATTCCAGTAGCGTCTCTGCTATATACCAATCCTTATCGGTGACTGTGCCCTCAAGCGGTACATCCCAGCTTGCCTGTGCCAATCGTTCGACCTTCTGGCATTCATGGGCCAGGCCCAACAGCGTCGGCTTGCGCCAGGATTTCCGGCGGGCCATGTAGGCCAGGCTGCGGTCATAAAACCCGCCGCCCATGCCCAACCGTCCGCCCACATCATCAAAGCCAACCAGTGGCAGCAGCACCAGGTCCAGCGCCCAGACCTTGCGTTGCCGGCCGGCATTTACCTGGGGCTCGAGGATGCGAAAACGGTTGGGCCTCAGCTTTTCGCCGGGGCGCACTCGCTGGAACACCATCTTGGTTCGCGGCCATGCACTGAGCACCGGCAGGTACGTCGCCTTGCCCCGGCGCTGTGCAGCGCGCAGCAGCAGGCGCGGATCGATTTCACCGTCCGTCGGTAGATATAAGGATAGGTGTTTGGCCCGGCGAAACAGCGGGTGCTGTGCCAGTTGCCGATACAGGCCCAGGGCGGCCTGGCGTTGCTCGCTTGGCGTCAGGGCGCGGCGGGCTTTGCGCAGCATGCGTCGAAGTTGCGGGCGGGAAAGCGGCGCAGGTTCGGTCATGGTTTTCGGCTCATAAAACAATGCCAGTCCTGGGACTGGCATTGGATTTGGGAATCAGGCTCCCCGACAGAACCGCTGTCGACTTAGCCCTTGAACCCGAAAGTTCAAGGTGGAAGAAACAGTAGGCTTTAAGGCTTTCCGTCTAGCGGACATGCACACCAGCCCAACGTGTAACTTCCAGGGTAGTGCGAATCGGCTCAGGGACATCGCCGACTGGCAAGCACGCCAGGGAGTGGGGCGAGTATACCCGAAACCGACGCCGCAATCAGCCCTTGGGTGGCTCTGGATCGGTAGAAAGTACCAGATCGACCCGCTCCAGCAGGTCGCGCACCTGCTCGCGCGTCGAGCCGCTGGCCTGCACGTCAGGCCGTTCCTGCTTATGCAGCAGATCGTGGGTAATGTTCAGTGCGGCCATCACGGCGATGCGATCGGCGCCGATGACTTTGCCGCTGCTGCGGATTTCGCGCATCTTGCCGTCCAGGTAGCGGGCAGCGCTCACCAGGTTGCTGCGTTCTTCCTGGGGGCAGATGATCGAATATTCTTTGTCGAGAATCTGCACGGTGACGCTATTGCTTGAACTCATGAGTCTTGCTCCAGGGCCTTCAGGCGCGAAATCATCGATTCGACCTTACGCCGGGCGATTTCGTTTTTTTCAATGAGGTGAGCGCGTTCCTCGCGCCAGGTCTTTTCCTGAGCTAATAGGAGTCCGTTTTGGCTCTTAAGTTGCTCGACCCGGTTAATTAGCAGCTCGAGTCTGGCCATCAGCGCTTGCAGGTCGGTGTCTTCCATTGGGTTCCACTGGATTTTGTCTGATGAATGGCAACTGCTGGATAAACGATCTGACGCCCTCGATAGTCTTGGTACGTCTGCCGATGCTAGGATACAGCGCTTCATTCTAGACATTGCGCCGTCTGGCGCCTAGCTCACCATGCCCATTCAGAACTCCCCGTACGATGCTTTTTCCAAACTGCTGAGTTCCAGCGGTCATCCTTGCTCGCCTGCCGAACTGCACGGCGTGCTGCTGGGCCGCAGCTGCACCGGTGTCGGCTTTGATGCCGACAACTGGCTGGCCGACGTCGCCGAGCTGCTGGAAACCGAGCCTACCGAAAACGTGCGCAATGCGCTCATCGGCCTGCAAGAGATGGTTAAAGGCGAGCTGACCGGTGATGACGTCACCGTCGTCCTGCTGCTGCCTACCGATGACGCGCCGCTCACCGAGCGCGCCGCCGCGTTGGGCCAATGGTGCCAAGGCTTCCTCCACGGTTTCGGCGTGAACGCCGGCGGCCTCGACCTGAGCACCGATGCCCAGGAAGTGCTGCAGGACCTGGCCGCCATCTCCCAGGTGCAAGACGCCCTGGAAGAGTCCGAAGACGGCGAAAGCGACTACATGGAAGTCATGGAATACCTGCGCGTCGCGCCGCTGCTGCTGTTCACCGAGACCCGTAAATCGGCTGAGCCCGCTGCACCCAAGCCGTCGCTGCACTAAGAAAGGAAGCCCATCTGCCCATGATCCATATCCCCAAAGCGGAATACACCCGGCGCCGCAAGGCGCTCATGGCGCAGATGGAACCCAACAGCATCGCCATCCTGCCGGCGGCTGCGGTAGCCATCCGCAACCGTGACGTCGAGCACGTCTACCGCCAGGACAGCGACTTCCAGTACCTGAGCGGCTTCCCCGAACCGGAAGCGGTGATTGTGCTGATGCCCGGCCGCCAACACGGCGAGTACGTGCTGTTCTGCCGCGAACGCAACGCCGAGCGCGAACTGTGGGACGGCCTGCGAGCGGGCACCGAAGGCGCGATCCGCGATTTTGGCGCCGATGACGCCTTCCCGATTACCGATATCGACGACATCCTGCCCGGCCTGATCGAAGGCCGTGACCGAGTGTATTCGGCCATGGGCAGCAATGCCGAATTCGACCGGCACCTGATGGAGTGGATCAACGTGATCCGCTCCAAAGCGCACCTCGGCGCCCAGCCACCGAACGAATTTGTTGCCCTGGATCATCTGCTTCACGACATGCGCCTGTATAAATCGGCGGCAGAAGTGAAGGTGATGCGCGAGGCGGCACGGATTTCCTGCGCGGCCCATGTACGGGCGATGCAGGCCAGCCGCGCCGGGTTGCATGAGTTCAGCCTGGAAGCGGAGCTCGACTACGAGTTTCGCAAGGGCGGGGCGAAGATGCCGGCCTATGGTTCCATCGTCGCCTCGGGGCGCAACAGCTGCATCCTGCATTACCAGCAGAATGACGCGCTGCTCAAGGACGGCGACCTGGTGCTGATCGACGCCGGCTGCGAGATCGACTGCTACGCCAGCGACATCACCCGCACCTGGCCGGTGAGCGGCAAGTTTTCCGCCGAGCAGAAGGCGATTTATGAAATCGTGCTGGCTTCCCAGGAGGCCGCCTTTGCTGAAATCGCCCCGAACAAGCATTGGAACCAGGCCCACGAGGCGACGGTGCAAGTGATCACTGCCGGGCTGGTGAAGCTGGGATTGTTGCAGGGTGATGTCGACGAACTGATCGCCAGTGAAGCCTATAAAGCCTTCTACATGCACCGCGCCGGCCACTGGCTGGGGATGGATGTGCACGATGTCGGCGAATACAAGGTCGGCGGCGAGTGGCGGGTGCTGGAAGTCGGCATGGCACTGACCGTGGAGCCGGGGATTTACATCTCGCCGGACAACCAGAACGTGGCGAAGAAATGGCGTGGCATTGGCGTACGCATCGAGGACGACGTGGTGGTGACCAAGCAAGGCTGTGAAATTCTGACCGGTGGCGTGCCCAAGTCCGTCGCCGAGATCGAAGCATTGATGGCGAGCGCCCGATGAGCCGGGTCAACCTGGCGATTATCGGCGGCGGCCTGGTGGGTGCCAGCCTCGCATTGGCCTTGCAGGCCGGGGCCAAGGCCCGGGGCTGGAAGATCGTGCTGATCGAGCCGTTTGCCCCCGGCGACAGCTACCAGCCGAGCTATGACGCGCGTTCTTCAGCGCTGTCCTTTGGCGCGCGGCAGATCTATCAACGGTTGGGCGTGTGGCAGGAAATCTCTCGCCGCGCCGAGCCGATCAAACAGATTCATGTGTCGGACCGTGGCCGCTTCTCTACCGCGCGCCTGTCGGCCATGGAAGAGGGTGTGCCGGCGCTTGGCTACGTGGTGGAAAACGCCTGGCTGGGCCAATGCCTGTGGCAAGGGCTGGACAAGGACGTGGTCAGTTGGCGTTGCCCGGCGGAAGTTACGCGCATGGAGCCGCTTGCCGATGGTTACCGCCTGACCCTCAATGACGAAACCGTGCTGGAGTGCGACCTCGCGGTGCTGGCCGATGGCGGTCGCTCAGGTTTGCGCGAGCAACTGGGCATCGGCGTTAAAAAGCGGCCGTACAACCAGAGCGCGCTGATCGCCAACATCACCCCAAGCGAGGCCCACAACGGCGAGGCGTTCGAGCGGTTCACCGACGAAGGCCCGATGGCCTTGCTGCCGTTGCCGGACAACCGCTGCGCGCTGGTCTGGACCCGCGTCGGCATGGACGCCAAGCGCCTGGCCGAGCTGGACGAACGCAGCTTCCTGAGTGAACTGCAGGGCGTGTTCGGCTACCGCCTGGGCACCCTCAAGCAAGTCGGTGCGCGCCACCTGTACCCGCTGACGCTCGTGGAAGCGGAAGAACAAGTGCGCTCTCATCTGGCCGT
Source organism: Pseudomonas sp. B6001 (assembly GCF_013386015.1). Lineage (NCBI taxonomy): Bacteria > Pseudomonadati > Pseudomonadota > Gammaproteobacteria > Pseudomonadales > Pseudomonadaceae > Pseudomonas > Pseudomonas sp. B6001. The sequence goes on along the minus strand of NZ_JACAOX010000002.1, from coordinate 360,090 downwards.
ACTTGGCAATGCCGCCCACAGCCTGCACCCGATTGCCGGTCAGGGTTTCAACCTGTCCCTGCGGGATGCCTACGCGTTGGCCGAGGCGCTGCTGGCCGGGCCGGCGATTCCGGGCGACCTGGCGACACTGCAGGCGTACCGCGAGCGTCAGCGCATGGACCAGAAACTCACCGTCGGCTTCTCCGATCAGGTCACCCGCCTGTTTGGCAGTGCGCAACCGTTGGTCGCGCTGGGCCGCAACATGGGCTTGCTGGGCCTCGACTTGCTGCCGCCGGCCAAGCGCTGGTTCGCGCGCCAGGCCATGGGCCTGGGTACCCGTCCCGATGCGTGAGTGGCTGACCCGACGCCTGGGCAAGGCGCGGCTGTTGCGCTGGATCATGACCCTGTACCCGCCGTACCTCGGGGCCGGAGTTCGGGTGTTGCACATCGGCAGCGATTTCCGCGAGGTCAAGGTGCGCATGGGCCTGGGCTGGTACAACCGCAACTACGTCGGCACGCAGTTTGGCGGCAGCCTGTATTCGATGGTCGACCCGTTCTACATGCTGATGCTGATGGAGAACCTGGGCCGCGACTACATTGTCTGGGACAAGGCTGCCGCTATCGACTTTATCTCGCCGGGCAAAGGCCCGGTGTTCGCCGAATTTTCCATCGACCAAGCGTTGCTGGACGAGATTCGCCAGCACACCGCCAGCGGCGACAAGTATTTACCGCAGCTCAAGGTACAGATTCATGACGGCTCCGGCACCCTGGTGGCGCGGGTCGACAAAACCCTTTACGTGCGGCGCAAGCTGCAATCGAGACAGGCTTAAAGCATGGACATGCGCGCAGATGTGCTGATTGTCGGGGCCGGAATGGTCGGAAGCGCCCTGGCGCTGGCGTTGCAGGGCAGTGGCCTGCAGGTGCTGCTGCTCGACGGCAGCCCGCTGAGCGTCAAGCCGTTCGACCCTCATGCTGCGTTCGAACCGCGGGTGAGCGCCTTGTCGGCCGCCAGCCAGCGCATCCTCGAGCGCCTTGGCGTGTGGGACGGGATTGTCGAGCGACGTGCCAGCCCGTACGGCGAGATGCAGGTGTGGGACGGCAGCGGCACCGGGCAGATCCACTTCTCGGCGGCCAGCGTGCATGCCGAGGTGCTGGGGCATATCGTCGAAAACCGTGTGGTCCAGGACGCCTTGCTCGACCGCCTGCACGACTGCGACCTCGGCCTGCTGGCCAATGCTCGCCTGGAACAGATGCGCCGCTCCGGCGATGACTGGCTGCTGACCCTCGCCGATGGCCGCACCTTGCGCGCGCCACTGGTGGTCGCGGCGGACGGTGCCAACTCGGCAGTACGTCGCCTGACCGGCACCGCTACCCGTGAGTGGGATTATTTGCACAACGCCATCGTCACCAGTGTGCGCAGCAGCCAGGTGCATCAAAAGACGGCCTGGCAGCGTTTTACCGACAATGGCCCGCTGGCATTCCTGCCGCTGGTGCGGGACGGGCAGGAAGACTGGTGTTCGATCGTCTGGTCGACCACCCCGAGTGAGTCCGAGCGCTTGATGGCGCTGGACGATGAAAGCTTCTGCCGTGAACTGGAAAATGCCTTCGAAGGCCGCCTGGGCAGCGTGATAAGCGCCGATCCACGGCTGTGCGTGCCGTTGCGTCAGCGCCACGCCAAACGTTACGTGGCCGAAGGCCTGGCATTGATTGGCGACGCGGCCCACGTCATTCATCCGCTGGCGGGGCAGGGCGTGAACCTGGGCTTCCTCGATGCGGCGGTGCTCGCCGAGGTGCTGCTGGCGGCCAACGAGCGCGGCGAGCGCCTGGCGGATGTGAAGGTGCTCAGCCGTTACGAGCGTCGGCGCATGCCCCACAACCTGGCGCTGATGGCGGCGATGGAAGGCTTTGAGCGGTTGTTCCAGGCCGATCAACTGCCGTTGCGCTGGCTGCGTAATGCAGGGCTGAAGGTGGTTGAGCAGATGCCGGAGGCCAAGGCGTTGTTTGTGCGTCAGGCATTGGGTTTGACCGGGGATTTGCCGGAGCTGGCCAAGGCCTGAGGGTGCTGTGCAACATCTGGTAACGGCTCCGTTGAGCGTTACCAAATGTGAGTCCTTATCATTTGCGCTCTTTTTGCAAATGAGAGACCGCACCCATGCTGGCACCCAAGCGCCTCCTGACTGCCCTGGCACTCACTCTTATCGGCAGCACCACCGTGCAGGCGGCCGATGAGGTCGTGGTCTACTCCTCGCGCATCGACGAACTGATCAAACCGGTGTTCGACGCCTACACCAAGAAGACCGGCGTGCAGGTGAAGTTCATCACCGACAAGGAAGCGCCGCTGATGCAGCGCATCAAGGCCGAAGGTGAAAACGCCACTGCCGACCTGCTGCTCACCGTCGACGCCGGCAACCTCTGGCAGGCCGAGCAGATGGGCATCCTGCAGCCGTTCACCTCTGCGGTGATCGACAAGAATATTCCCCTTCAATACCGTTCTTCGGCCCATGCCTGGACCGGCCTGAGCCTGCGAGCGCGGACCATCGCCTACTCCACCGATCGCGTGAAACCGGGCGACCTGACCACCTACGAAGCCCTGGCCGACAAACAGTGGGAAGGCCGCCTGTGCCTGCGCACCGCGAAGAAGGTCTACAACCAGTCGCTGACCGCCACCCTGATCGAAACCCACGGCGCGGCCAAGACCGAGGAAATCGTCAAGGGTTGGGTCAACAACCTGTCCACCGACGTGTTCTCCGATGACATTGCCGTGCTGGAAGCGATCAACGCCGGGCAGTGTGACGTGGGCATCGTGAACACCTACTACTACGGCCGCCTGCACAAGCAGAAGCCGGACCTGGCGGTGAAGTTGTTCTGGCCGAACCAGGGCGACCGCGGGGTGCACGTCAACCTGTCGGGCATCGGCCTGACCAAGCATGCACCGCACCCGGAAGCAGCCAAGGCGCTGGTGGAGTGGATGACCACGCCGGAAGCGCAGAAGATCTTTGCGGATGTGAATCAGGAGTTCCCGGCCAACCCGGCGGTGCCGCCGTCGGCGGAAGTGGCGACCTGGGGCAAGTTTGTGGCCGATACATTGCCGGTGGAAGTGGCGGGCAAGCGCCAGGCTGAGGCTATTCGCTTGATGGATCGCGCTGGCTGGAACTAGATACAATTTGCAAGGCGCCGCCGATCTAAATGTGGGGGCGGGTTTGTGTGGGAGCGGGCTTGCTCGCGAAGAGGGTGTATCAGTCACATATGCGTTGACTGACACGCCGCTTTCGCGAGCAAGCCCGCTCCCACACAAGCCCGCTCCCACATTGGTTAGCGCTGGCTTCAAGCTATTCATTCTCTGAGAATTAACCTTTGGCCCATCCCGCCCAACGCCGCTGGTACCTGCCGGTCTTCACCGTCGCCGCCCTGGTGCTGCTGCCGTTGAGCGTGCTGTTGCTGTCGTGGCAGACCATCGACCATCAAATCTGGTCCCACCTGTGGGAAACCCAGATGCCACGTCTGCTGGGCAACACCTTGACCCTGGTGCTGGGCGTCGGTGTGGGCGTTACGCTGCTGGGCGTCAGCCTGGCCTGGCTGACCAGCCTCTGCGAATTCCCCGGCCGGCGCTGGCTGGACTGGGCGTTGATGCTGCCCTTCGCGATTCCCGCCTATGTGCTCGCCTTCGTCTTCGTCGGCCTGCTGGATTTCTCCGGCCCGGTGCAAACCCTGCTGCGCGAATGGTTTGGTACAGGCCTGCGCCTGCCGCGTGTGCGCTCGACCAGCGGTGTGATCATCGTGCTGGTGCTGGTGTTCTACCCCTACGTTTATCTGCTGGCGCGCACCGCGTTTCTCGCCCAGGGCAAAGGCCTGATGGAAGCGGCGCGTGTCTTGGGGCAGTCGCCGTGGCAAGCGTTCTGGCGGGTGGCCCTGCCCATGGCGCGTCCCGCCATCGGTGCGGGCGTGGCCCTCGCGCTGATGGAAACCCTGGCGGATTTCGGTGCCGTCTCGGTGTTCAACTTCGACACCTTTACCACCGCCATCTACAAGACCTGGTACGGCTTTTTCAGCCTCTCCAGTGCCGCGCAACTGGCCAGCCTGTTGCTGTTGGTGGTGATGCTGGTGCTGTACGGCGAGCGCCGTGCCCGGGGCGCCAGCCGGCCGAGCAACGAGCGACCTCGCGGCAAGGCGCTTTACCATCTGCGCGGGTTCAAGGCGGCGTTGGCCAGCGGTTGGTGCGGATTGGTGTTCGCCTGCGCGTTCGTGATCCCGATGCTGCAACTGGTGGCCTGGTTCTGGCAGCGTGGCCGTTTCGACCTGGACGAGCGCTACGCCGGTTTGATCGTCCATACCCTGTACCTGGGCGGTATGGCTGCCCTGATCACCGTCAGCGTGGCCCTGGTGCTGGCGTTCGCCCATCGCCTGGCGCCCACCCGGGCCATCCGCTCCGGCATCAGCCTGGCCAACGTAGGCTACGCGCTGCCCGGCTCGGTACTGGCGGTGTCGATCATGTTGGCGTTCAGCTACCTGGATCGTGAACTGGTGATCCCGGTCTCCGGCTGGCTGGGGGGCGCCGGCAAACCGCTGTTACTGGGCAGTTTGTCGGCCTTGCTGCTGGCGTATCTGGTGCGCTTCATTGCGGTGGCCTACGGGCCGCTGGAAAACAGCCTGGCGCGAATCCGTCCGTCCTTGCCGGAAGCCGCCCGCAGTCTTGGGGTCAGCGGGCCGCGACTGTTTTGCAAAGTGTATCTGCCACTTTTGCTGCCGGGCACCCTGAGCGCGGCGCTGCTGGTGTTTGTCGATGTGCTCAAGGAAATGCCGGCGACCCTGCTGATGCGCCCGTTCGGCTGGGACACGCTGGCGGTGCGGATTTTCGAGATGACCAGCGAAGGGGAGTGGGCGCGGGCTTCGCTGCCGGCCCTGACCCTGGTATTGGTGGGGCTGTTACCGGTCATCGGGTTGATCCGACGTTCGGCGCGACGAATCGGTTAGGTGCCAGTCCTACGGCTTGAGGCTACAATGCGCGGCATTCGGTGCGGTCGATCTTTCAGATCGGGTTGCTGAACGCGGCTACAGGCCTTGTATTTCAAGGCGTGCGGCCCGAACGGCGACCGTCCGCACCTTCGCCACGCCCGGAAGGAGAAACCCATGGGACAGCGCACGCCTCTGTATGACCTGCATCTCGCCCTTGGCGCGAAAATGGTCGATTTTGGCGGTTGGGATATGCCTTTGCACTACGGCTCGCAGGTTGAGGAGCACCATCAGGTGCGACGCGACTGCGGGGTGTTTGATGTATCCCATATGACCGTGATCGATATCACAGGCCCCCAGGCCAAGGAATGGCTCCAGCATTTGCTGGCCAATGATGTTGACCGATTGCACGGCTGCGGCCGCGCGTTATACAGCGCCATGCTCAACGAGCAGGGCGGCGTGGTGGACGACATGATCGTCTACCGTACCGAGGGCGGTTACCGGCTGGTGGTCAACGCCGCCACCCGTGACCAGGACATGGCCTGGATGCAGGCTCGGCTCGGCAGCTATCAGGCCCAGCTCCGCGAGCGGCCCGAATTGGCCATGCTCGCCATTCAAGGCCCCCATGCCCGGCAAAAGATCGCTGAACTGGTGACCCAGTCCCGCGCCACCCTGATCCATCAGCTCAAGCCCTTTGAAGGCCTGGCTGACGGCGACTGGTTTATCGCGCGCACCGGTTACACCGGCGAAGACGGTCTTGAAATTGTCCTGCCGGCCGATCAGGCCCCGGCGTTCTTCAACGACCTGGTAGGCGCAGGCATTTCGCCCATCGGCCTCGGCGCCCGCGACACGCTGCGCCTCGAGGCCGGCATGAACCTTTACGGTCAGGATATTCACCATGACGTCTCGCCCCTGGCAGCCAACATGGCCTGGAGCATCGCCTGGGAGCCGGCCGAGCGGGATTTCATCGGCCGCGCCGCCCTGGAAGCCGAAAAGGCTGCGGGTGTGAAGTCCAAGCTGGTCGGCCTGGTGCTGGAAGAGCGCGGGGTTTTACGCGCTCACCAGGTGGTTCGTATCGCCAATGTTGGCGAAGGAGAGATCACCAGTGGTAGTTTCTCTCCTACGCTAAGCAAATCCATTGCCCTGGCGCGTGTGCCGTCGGCGACTGCTGACCGGGCCGAGGTGGAAATCCGCGGCAAGTGGTACCCGGTTCGGGTGGTCAAACCGACGTTCGTGCGCCATGGCAAAACATTGATCTAACTTTTCCGGCGGGCCAATGGCCGCTGACATTTTTCCTTGAGGACACAGACTATGAGCGATATCCCTGCCGACCTGCGTTTTGCCGAAAGTCACGAATGGGCCCGTCTGGAAGCTGACGGCACCGTGACCGTCGGGATCTCGGACCATGCCCAGGAAGCATTGGGGGATGTAGTGTTCGTTGAGTTGACCGAAGTCGGCAACGTGTTCAAGGCGGCTGACCAGGCCGGCGTGGTTGAATCGGTGAAGGCCGCTTCGGATATCTACTCGCCAATTGCTGGCGAAGTGATCGCGGTGAACGACGCCTTGAGCGGTGAGCCAGAGCTGTTGAACTCCGACCCTTACGGCGCCTGGATCTTCAAGCTCAAGCCAAGCAACCCGGATGAACTGAAAAAATTGCTGGACGCTGCCGGCTACAAGGCTGCCATCGGCGAGTGATCCCGCTGCGGGAGCCGGCAACCGGCTCCCGCAAAGGTTTTGTCAGCGCTTCAACACCGCTTTTACCGCCGCTACCGAACGCTCTACGTCCGCTTTCGTCATCGCCGTGAACATCGGCAACGACACAATCAAACGCCCCACTTTTTCCGCTACCGGGAACATGCCTTCCTTGAATCCCTGTGCCTTGTACAAGCTCAGCAGGTGGATCGGTGGGTAGTGATAGCCAATGCCGACGCCATGGGCCTGCATCTGCTCCATGAACGTGGCGCGTGCGGGCAGGCCGTCCTGACGCTCCGGCAGTACCAGCTGGAACAGGTGCCAGTTGCTGTTTTCGAAGTCTGCCGGTGGCAATTGCGCACCGTACTGCGCTTCAAAATCACTGCCGAAGCATTCGAAATAGTGCCGTGCCAGTTCCTGGCGGTGGGCAGTGATCTTCTCGATATGGGCAAACTGGCCCAGGCCGATGGCTGCTGCGATGTCGGTCATGTTGAACTTGCCGCCCAACACATCCACGTCCAGGCCATCGAAGCCGGTGCGGGTCACGCCCTGCAGGCGATATTTTTCCGCCAGGCGCGCTTCTTCAGCGTTGTTCAATACCAGGCAGCCGCCTTCGGACGAGGTGATGTTCTTGTTCGCCTGGAAGCTGAACGATACGAAATCGCCGGTAGCGCCAATGCGTTGGCCATCCCAGCTGGAACCCAGGGCCTGGGCTGCATCTTCGACGATGCGCAGGTTGTACTTGTTGGCCAGCGCGTAGAGCAATGGCATGTCCAACGGCAGGCCCGCCAGGTATACCGGGATGATTGCCTTGGTGCGCGGTGTGATCGCGGCTTCCACCTTGGCCAGGTCGATATTGCGGGTCACCGGGTCGATGTCGGCGAACACCGGCGTGGCACCGACTTCCAGAATCACGTTGGCCGTGGCTACCCACGAAATCGGGGTGGTGATGACTTCGTCACCAGGCCCGATACCGGCGATGCGCAAGGCAATCTCCATGGTGCAGGTGCCCGAGTTGAAGGTACGCACCGGGCGCCCCCCAAAATATTCCGACAACTGCGCCTCGAACGCCTGCACTTTCGGCCCGCTGGTGATCCAGCCGGAGCGCAGTACGTCGCCTACCGCCGAGATGGTGGCTTCATCAATAGTGGGCTTGGAGAACGGCAGAAAGGGCAGTTGGCTCATGACGTTGAAGGCATCCGTTTCAGAAGGCGATGAGAAAAAAGCATATCAATGCCGGGCATGGTTGCACGGCTCGACTGAATATAGCCTGTCGTCTGTGAATGAATCGTCCCGCCTGAAACAAAAAATGCCGCCTCGGGAGCGGCATTTCAGCATCGGTGTCAGAAGGCAACGCGTGCCTCAAGAAACACGTTCTGCTCTTTGAGCTTGCCTTTGAGCTGTTCGTCCCGGGCGTTTATCCGATTGGCGAACGTGTTGTAGCCGGTCTCGATCCCGCCCATGTCCACGTAACGCCAGCCGGTACCCAGGGTCAGGGTTTCGCTGACCTTGGCATCCAGCCCCAGGCCAACGCTGTAGGCGAAGTTGTATTGGCGATTGCTGGCGAAACGGCGGGTGTCGTTGGTCTGGTAACCCTCGGCGTCAACCTGGGCCACGCCGACTCCCGCCATACCGTAGAACGACAGCCATTCATTGATCGGGATGTTTTTATAACCGTTGAGCATCAGGCGCTGGCTGTCGGTGCGCAGGCTGTTGACGTTGGCATTGAACGGTGCCCAATGGGATTTGAAGGTCGAGTGGCTGGGCATCGTGTATTCCCCCTCCAGGCGCCAGCCATCGGCAAAGGCATAGCCCACGGCGAATGAGCCGGTGAACGTCTTGCTGCTGTCGGGGGCTTCTACCCGGTGGGTTACGCGTGGGCTGGTCAGCAGTGAGCTTGAGAGATTCTGCCGGGCGCTGTTGAGCTTTGCCGACCCGTACCAGCTTTCTGCCTGGGCATAAGGCGTGGCAACCGCGGCGAGCAGCAGGGCGTAGGAGAGTTTTTGCATGGTCATCGATTCACTCAGTCTGAAGGGAATCGATAGCTTGTTGCCGGGTGCGCCTGCAACTCGACAGGACTTTTCCTGTTCAGATGCGGAATCGCCAGCGTCTGGCGTAGGAAATCAGGGCAAAAAAATGCCGCTCTCGAGGAACGGCATTTTTTATGCGGCGGTATTACTCGGAAGCAATGGCGTTTTTTGCCAGGATTGCGTTCGCCAGGTCCATATCCGTGGCCTTGAGGCCAGGGTTATCGGCGCGGACTTTCTGCATCGCAGCTTCCAGGTATGGGCCACGGATGTTGCCGTCACTGGCGACGAAGCTACCGGCGTCGTCCTGGGCGGCGACTACCATTTTGTGGTCCTTGAAGGTCAGGTACGTCGAGCCGGTCGTGGCACCCGATGAGATGACATTACGCCAGAAGCTGTCGGCCATGGCTGAACCGACAGGAAGGGAAAGCACAGCGAGGGTTGCGACAGCATATTTTAGACGCATGATGGGTGACTCCGACTGGGTTATCTGAACAGTTTGATTGTAGATAGCCCAGCCGAGTTCCATGGATGACTAAACAGTTTCAACCTGCAAAATCACGCCTTCCTGACCAATGACACGTACGTGTGCCCCAGCCGGCGCGTCCGGCCCGGATGCCATCCACACACCGTCACCCACCTTGATCTTGCCACGGCCCTCGACGATGGCCTGATGCACCACAAAGGTGCGACCGATCAACTCGGAGCCGCGCATGTTCAGCCCCGGCTGGTCGCTGACCTTGGCGCTGCTGCGCTGGCGTCGCCACCAGTACACCGCCGTGAGGATCGACAACACGGCGAACAGCAGCAGTTGCCACTCCAGCCCCAGGCTCGGCACCAGGAACTTGATCACGCCCACGGCTGCCGCGGCGATGCCCATCCACAGCAGATAACCACCGGCACCGAACACTTCAAGGATCAACAGCACCGTGCCCAGTGCCAGCCAGTCCCAAAACGACAGGTGCTGCAGGAATTCCCACATGGTGCGTGCCTCAGGCTTTCTTGTTGTCGAAGGTTGCCTTGACGATTTCGCCGATGCCGCCGACTGCGCCAATCACCTGGCTGGCTTCCAGCGGCATCAGGATCACCTTGCTGTTGTTGGCCGAGGCCAGCTTGCCCAGTGCGTCGATGTATTTCTGGGCGACGAAGTAGTTGATGGCCTGCACGTTACCGGTGGCGATGGCTTCCGATACCACTTGAGTGGCGCGGGCTTCGGCCTCGGCCTGACGTTCGCGGGCTTCGGATTCCAGGAAGGCGGCCTGACGACCACCTTCGGCCTCCAGGATCTGCGCCTGCTTCTTGCCTTCGGCGGTCAGGATCGCGGAGGCTCGCAGGCCTTCGGCCTCGAGGATCTGCGCACGCTTGATCCGCTCGGCCTTCATCTGGCCGGACATGGCGGCCATCAGGTCGGCAGGCGGGCTGATGTCCTTGATCTCGATCCGGGTGATCTTGATGCCCCACGGTGCGGTGGCTTCGTCGACGGTGCGCAGCAGTTTTTCGTTGATGCCGTCACGCTGGCTGAGCATCGCATCCAGCTCCATGGAGCCGAGCACGGTACGGATGTTGGTTTGCAACAGGTTGCGGATGGCGTGTTCGAGGTTGTTCACCTCGTAGGCAGCCTGGGCGGTATTGACCACCTGGAAGAAGCACACGGCGTCGATCTGCACCGTGGCGTTGTCAGCGGTGATGACTTCCTGGGGTGGGATATCCAGCACGCTTTCCATCACGTTGATCTTGCGACCGATGCGGTCCATGACCGGAATGATGATGTTCAGGCCGGGCTTGAGGGTGTTGGTGTAGCGGCCGAAGCGCTCGACTGTCCACTGGTAACCCTGCGGGACCACCTTGAAACCCATGAAGAGGATGGCGACGGCCAAGCCTACAAAAAGAAGCAGTACGGTTCCGATCTGCATAACGATTCCTTGTCTGGTGACGGTGAAGCGAGGTTTTTCCGATTGTAACGGTGTTGTCACGGATAAGGACGGATTACCGCGCCATCGATCAAAGGATTTGTTTCTGAATCCCCAGGCGTCACTCGCAGTACCTCTTCAAGTGTTGTCAGTCCTGCCATTACCTTGCGCATACCGGCGGACCGCAAGCTGCACATTCCCTGGTCAAGGGCCGCCAGACGCAGGGCCTGGAGGTCGGTGCCCGGGCTGACCAGGGCCTTGAGGCGATCGTTCATCAGCATGATCTCGTAGACCCCGGCTCGACCCCGATAGCCACTTTCCCGGCACTCGCCGCAACCCACTGCCTGATGGACCTGCCCGGCTTGCCGCTTGCAGTGCGGGCACAACAGCCTGACCAGGCGCTGGGCCATCACCCCCAGCAGCGTGGCATTGATCAAGTAATGGGGAATGCCCAGTTCCAGCAAGCGGCTGATGGCGCCGGGCGCATCGTTGGTGTGCAACGTCGACAGCACCAGATGCCCGGTCAGGGCGGCCTGGATCGCCATTTCTGCGGTTTCCAGGTCGCGAATCTCGCCGATCATGATGATGTCCGGGTCCTGGCGCATCAGGGCGCGGATGCCGCTGGCGAAGGTCAGGTCGATGTTGTGCTGCACCTGCATCTGGTTGAAGGCCGGCTCCACCATCTCGATCGGGTCTTCGACGGTGCACAGGTTGACCTCGCGAGTGGCCAATTGCTTGAGCGTGGTGTACAGCGTGCTGGTCTTGCCGGAACCGGTAGGGCCGGTGACCAGGATGATGCCGTTGGCCTGGCCGGTCATGGATTGCCAGCGTTGCAGGTCGTCGCTGGAAAGTCCCAGTTGCTGGAAATCCTTGTGCAGCACCTGCGGGTCAAAAATTCGCATCACCAGCTTTTCGCCGAAGGCTATGGGCAAGGTCGACAGGCGCAGTTCCACTTCCCCGCCCGTGGGGCTTTTGGTCTTCACCCGGCCGTCTTGGGGTTTGCGTTTTTCCGCCACGTTCATCCGGCCCAGGCTTTTCAGGCGGCTGACCACCGCCATCGTCACCTGGGACGGGAATTGATAGACATCATGCAGCAGCCCGTCGATGCGAAAACGCACGCGCCCCTGATCGCGTCCGGGTTCGATATGGATATCACTGGCCCGCTGGCCAAAGGCGTACTGCAACAGCCAGTCGACGATGTTGACGATGTGCGCGTCGTTGGCGTCGGGCTCCTGGTCGCTGGCGCCGAGATTGAGCAGTTGTTCGATATTCGGCGCGCCGGAGGTTTTTTGATCAATGGCGCCGCTGACCGATTTCGCCAGTCGGTAAAACTCCACGGTGCAGCGCTGGATCTCCTGGGGATTGGCCAGCACCCGCTTGATGGAGCGCTTCAACACCTGAGCCAGGCCGGCTTCCCAACTGCACACGTAAGGCTGGGCACTGGCGACGGTAACGCTGTGGGCGTCGACCGCAACGGCCAGGATCTTGTGGCGCTGGGCAAAGGCATAGGACATCAGCGGCACCACCGCCGCGACGTCGATTTTCAACGGGTCGATACGCAGGTAGGGCTGGCCGCAGTGGCGGGCGAGCCATTCGGTCAGCATTTCCAGAGACGGCCCCTGGCTGGCAATGCATTCCAGGGGATGCAGCCCACTGTTCGCCGGTAGGGCCAGGTCGGCGGGCACCAGGCCCTGGTCGATCAGGGCAGGCAACAACTGATGGATTTCCAGCCAGCGATCCTGCGGATTTGGCGCAACGGACATGGTGACGTTCCTGGGCAACGATTAGGCGTAGTCCTCAGGCTAGTCACCCTTTGCGCTTCGGCCTCCGGAGTTTATTGCAGGCATTTACTGAGCTGCCACCTGGACCGCCAGAGGCCGCGCAGCATCTGCCGGGCGCAGCTCCAGCGAGCACACACTGATCAGGTTACGAAGTTTTTCGCCGATCACCTGGGCCCGGTGCCAGCTCAGGCCATCCATCACGATATCGATCGCCAGCAGGTCGTCTTCACGCTGCACGCTCACCTGACGTGGCACCAGGAACTGCAGAGCAAAATAGTTGAGCACCCGGCACAACACGTCGGGTTCAGCCTCGGCGAGGATTTGATAGTGCGCCTGGCAGTGGGCATTGCTGACGGCCCAGGCGTCAACGCGTTGGGCGGGGTGGGAGGCTTCGACGACGTGCATGATGATTCTCCGGATTCGACTGGAGAAATTTTTGCATTCGTCGCGGGAGATTTCTTATCTAAAACAGCCTGTATTGGCTTATAAGAGAATCATGTAATTCTTTAAATCATGATTAATGGGTATTTCTATGCACGCTGAATTGGACGTGTACGACCGGCGCATTCTCGCGCTGCTGCAGGAAGACGCTTCGCTCTCCAGCGCGCAGATCGCCGAACAGGTCGGCCTGTCGCAGTCGCCGTGCTGGCGCCGGATTCAGCGGCTGAAAGAGGAGGGTGTGATTCGCGGCCAGGTCACCCTGCTGGATCGCAAGAAAATCGGCCTTAATACGCAGATTTTTGCCGAGGTGAAACTCAACGCCCACGGCCGTTCCAACTTCACTGAATTCACCGAGGCGATTCGCGGTTTTCCGGAAGTGTTGGAATGTTATGTGCTGATGGGGGCGGTGGACTTTTTACTGCGGATCGTCACGTCGGACATCGAGGCGTATGAGCGGTTTTTCTTTGAGAAGCTGTCGATGGTGCCGGGGATTCAGGAGGTCAACTCGATAGTGGCCTTGTCGGAGATCAAGTCCACCACGAGTTTGCCGGTGTTGCGCTGATAGTTGCCATGGCCTGACTTTAGTGGCGAGGGAGCAAGCTCCCTCGCCATAAGGGTTTTACAGGCGCAGCAGGGTTTTCCAGGCGCGATTCTGATACACCGCAATCGCCTGATGCATCCGCGCATCCAGCGACTCATCGGTGATCGGCTGGTTGGCCAGGTGCGCCAGCTTGTTCAGCTCGCCATACAAACGGTCCAGCTCGGCGATATCCAGCACCTGGCGTGCATGGTGCAGCCAGGCCAGGATGCGTTCGATACGCGGCAGTTGCTCGGCCAGGTCTTCCGGCTGTTGCTGGTAGCGCGGCAGTTGCAGGGCAACGGCGTCATCGGCCAGCAGGCGCGGCAGCCAGTTGGCCAGCTGTGCAGCGCCCTGGCGATTGCCACGCACGTTGCGATCCGCGGCCCAGGTGCGGGCCAGCAGCCAGCGGGAAGTGGTCAGGGAGAACAAACCCCAGCGCACGTCTTCCAGTTCTTCGGCGAACTGCTCCGGCGCGGCCTTGCGGATGTCTTCATCGTCGTCACCGGCCTGGACCAGCGGACGCCAGTCTTCCAGCAAGGCGTCCAGTGCGGCGCGCAATTCGCTGGTGGACTGACGCGGTGCGGCCTGGCCGAGGCTGCCGAGCAGGGCCCGCAGTTCGCCGAGGTTTTCCACCCAGTCCTGCAGCAGACGCCAGTGGCCGTTGAAACGGTATTGCTCGGCCAGGCGCTGGCTGCTGCCCAACAGATGCCACATGACGGCAGCAAATGCGTCGTCCAGCGGCATTTCGGCGTGCAGCACCGGTGCCGGCAGGCTCAGGGAGTAGCTGTTGGCGTCGAACAGGCGATAGCCACGCTCGGCCTTGCTGATATCGCACGGCATCAGCGCCAGGGTCGCGGCCAGTTCAGCGGCCAGTTCCAGCAGGGCGGCCGGGTCGCCTTCGCGCAGTTCCAGTTCCAGCTCGCAGATTTCTTCTTTCTGCTTGCCGGCAACCACGTGGCCCAGGTCCAGGGCGGCTTCGATCACCACCTTGGCCTTGCCGCGGCCCCAGGCGATTTCAGCGCGTTCGCGGACGAAATCGGTGGTGAAGATCGGCTTGAGGGTCTTTTTGTCCAGCTCGGCCAGTTGCTCGGGCCAGCATTCGCCGTCGAGTTTCTTCACGTCGAGCTTGGCTTTGGCCAGGTCCCAGTTGTACTCATTGCGTTCCGACAAGCCGGCGACGCTCTGGCCACGGGTCTTGAGGGTCTGGATCACTTCGTCGCCGTCTTTGCGCAGGCGCAGGGCCACTTTGGCCTGGGCCAGGTCGCGTTCCGGGGTGTCGAAGTACTGGTTCATCAACTCACGGCGTTCCCAGCCACTTTTGTTGCGTTTTTTCAGTAACGGGTGCTCACGCAGCGCGGCGAGGGTTTCGCGGCTGACACGGAGCTTGATTTCGGTTTCTTTCTGCATGGCCGGAAAATCCAGGATCGGGAGCGCAGCCGGGGAAAAGAGTGGCTGCCAAGGTCGTGCAGTGTACAGGACTGAGCCCGGCAACGTGCCGCAACGGTTTATTGTGTCACTCAGATAGCTCTATGATGGGGTTCGTCCGGGAAGTTGAGAGACAGCGCATGCCTTTACCGTCCATGAAAGAACAGTTCGCCGCGCTGATTGCCGCGCCTTCGGTCAGTTGTACCCAGGCCTCTCTCGACCAATCCAACCGCCCGGTCATCGATTTGCTCGCCACCTGGCTGGCAGACCTGGGCTTTGCCTGCGACATCCAGCAGGTCAGCCCAGGCAAATTCAACCTGTTGGCCAGTTTCGGCACCGGCCCTGGCGGCCTGGTGTTGGCGGGCCACAGTGACACCGTGCCGTACGACGGCGCCCTATGGCAGACCGATCCGCTCAAGCTGACGGAAGTCGACGGCCGCTGGGTAGGACTGGGCAGCTGTGACATGAAGGGCTTTTTCGCCCTGGTGATCGAAGCCGTCCAGCCGTTGCTCGACCAGCCTTTCAAGCAGCCGCTGCTGATTCTTGCTACCTGCGATGAAGAAAGCTCCATGGCCGGTGCTCGTGCACTGGCCGAGGCGGGTCGTCCCTTGGGCCGTGCGGCGGTGATCGGTGAACCCACCGGCCTCAAACCCATCCGCCTGCACAAGGGCGTAATGATGGAGCGCATCGATATTCTCGGGCGCAGCGGCCATTCGTCGGACCCAAGCCTGGGCCACAGCGCCCTCGAAGCCATGCATGACGCCATTGGCGAACTGCGTGGCCTGCGCCTGGCCTGGCAGCGCGAATACCGCAATCCGCAGTTCAGCGTGCCACAGCCGACCATGAACTTCGGCTGCATCCACGGTGGCGACAACCCCAACCGCATCTGCGGCCAATGCTCCCTGGAATTCGACCTGCGGCCCCTGCCGGGCATGGATCCCCAGGTGCTGCGCGCTGCCATCCGGCAGAAGCTCGAACCCTTGGCCGAGCGCCATCAGGTGAAGATCGACTACGCGCCGCTGTTCCCCGAAGTGCCGCCGTTCGAGCAGGCCGAGGATGCAGAGTTGGTGCGGGTAGCTGAACGACTTACCGGTCATCGCGCCGAAGCAGTGGCGTTCGGCACCGAAGCGCCTTATCTTCAGCGCCTTGGTTGCGAGACCCTGGTGCTTGGCCCTGGCGATATCGCCTGCGCCCACCAGCCAGGCGAGTACCTTGAAATGTCACGCTTGACGCCTACAGTGCGTCTATTGCGTGAACTGATTCAACATTACTGCCTGACACCTGCATAAATTAACCCCTGCCCATCCGTACATAGAAGGAGAGCGAGCGTGTCGCCAAGCCTGTTCCGACGATAACCAACAGCCCGCTGTGCGTTTTTGCGATTCATCCATTTTTGGCTGCTTTTTATTACAGGCCCAGGTTTTTATGCCCGAATACGTCAATTGGCTTCGTCACGCTTCGCCTTACATCAATGCCCACCGGGATTGCACTTTTGTCGTCATGCTGCCGGGCGATGGTGTAGAGCACCCGAACTTCGGCAATATCGTCCACGACCTGGTGCTGCTCCACAGCCTGGGCGTGCGACTGGTGCTGGTCCACGGTTCGCGCCCGCAAATTGAAACCCGCCTCGCCGCCCGCGGCCTGACCCCGGCTTACCACGAAGGCTTGCGCATCACCGATGCCGCAACGCTGGAGTGCGTGATCGATGCGGTCGGCCATCTGCGCATTGCTATCGAAGCGCGCTTGTCCATGGACATGGCGTCCTCGCCGATGCAGGGCTCGCGCCTGCGGGTGGCCAGCGGCAACCTGGTGACGGCGCGCCCGATCGGTGTGCTTGAAGGCGTCGACTATCACCACACCGGCGAAGTGCGCCGGGTCGACCGCAAGGGCATCAACCGCCTGCTGGACGAGCGCTCCATCGTGCTGCTGTCGCCGCTGGGCTACTCGCCTACCGGCGAAATCTTCAACCTCGCCTGTGAAGACGTCGCCACCCGCGCGGCCATCGACCTGGGCGCGGACAAGTTGCTGCTGTTCGGTGCCGATCTCGGCCTGATCGACGAGCACGGCCGCCTGGTGCGTGAATTGCGGCCGCAACAGGTGCCCGCGCACCTGCAACGCCTGGGCAACAACTACCAGGCCGAATTGCTGGACGCGGCCGCCGAGGCTTGCCGGGGCGGCGTAGGGCGCAGCCACATTGTCAGTTATGCCGAAGACGGCGCCTTGCTGACCGAGCTGTTCACCCGGGATGGCGGCGGTACGCTGGTGGCCCAGGAACAGTTCGAACTGGTGCGCGAAGCGGCGATTGAAGACGTCGGCGGGTTGCTGGACCTGATCAGCCCGCTGGAAGAGCAGGGGATTCTGGTGCGTCGTTCCCGGGAAGTGCTGGAGCGGGAAATCGAGCAGTTCAGCGTGGTGGAACGTGAAGGCATGATCATCGCCTGTGCGGCGCTGTATCAGATCGCCGACTCCGACGCAGGCGAGCTGGCGTGCCTGGCCGTGAACCCGGAGTACCGTCATGGCGGTCGCGGTGACGAGCTGCTGGAGCGCATCGAGACCCGTGCCCGGGCCCAGGGTTTGAAGACGCTCTTCGTGCTGACGACCCGTACCGCCCACTGGTTCCGCGAACGTGGTTTTGTGCCGAGCACGGTGGATCGCCTGCCGTCGGCGCGGGCGTCGTTATACAACTATCAGCGTAATTCGAAGATTTTCGAAAAGGCGTTGTAAGGCTAAGGGGCGAGGGGGCAATCCTCTCGCCTGTCACTTTGGCGAGTCGTGCTCCTCGGCGGACGCATCGGCCCTGAACACAGGGTTTGCCAATTTATACATATAACTGACATCAAAGTGACATTATCACCGGGTACGGTGAGGTGGATTGCTGGGACGGCAGAAAAGTTTCATCGATACAAAAACTGTAACAAATTGACGGAATGATGTGCGTTTGGCCATGATGGCGTCGCGTTTTTGATCGTGAGTGACGTATGACCCCGTTTGGTCAACACAAAACGATCTAAAAAAGCGCAAAGACATACTCTTTCGGAAAACGCTTATGGAGCGGCATCGCCTGTCGGCTTGACCGTCCCATGGAAAGCGTTATTCCTGAATGGTATGAAAAAGGACGAAACAATTCTTTTTGGGTGTATGAAAAACTCATTACCCTGCAAGGACCAAATTAACTGCGGTTAGACGAAAGTAGTAGACACACAAGGTTACGATTGACTTGTCAGTCACTATCCGGTGCTAATCGCGCATCTGTGGATCGAGGGCGTCAGACCCGAGACCTAAGAAATACAAAAATTAGAAATGAGAGGAGCGGTACATGAAGAAGTCAACATTGGCGTTGGCCGTAGCTTTGGGGGCAATCGCCCAACAAGCAGGCGCCGCTGGTTTTATCGATGACAGCAAGATCACGCTGGGCGTACGTAACTTTTACATCAACACCGACAACCGCGATCTGAAGCCATCGGCTACCTCGAACACCCGCAGCAAAAACGCTGAATGGGGTCAGGGTTTCGACCTGCGTTTCATCTCGGGTTTTACCCAAGGTACTGTGGGCTTCGGTCTTGACGCCATCGGCCTGTACGGCGTGCGTCTGGATTCCAGCCGCGCTGATCACGGTAACTACACTGGTACTGCTTCCGGCGGCACCGTGTTCCCAAGTGATGGCAACAAGGCCGTTCACGATTTCGCCAGCCTGGGCGTGACCGGTAAGGTCAAGATCTCCCAAACCGTGCTGAAGATCGGTACCTTGCAGCCGAACAACCCGGTGATCAAGACCAACGACGGTCGTCTGTTGCCACAAACCTTCCAGGGCGGCGAGATCTCTTCGAACGAGTTCAAGGACCTGACCCTGACTGCTGGTCAGATCGAGCACTCCAAAGGCCGTAACTCCAGCAACAATGAAGGTCTGTCCCTGGCCGGTGCCAACGGCAGCTCGAACTACGACGCTGGTAACTTCGTCAACAAGTTCTACTACGCCGGTGCTGACTACAAAATCAACAAAGACCTGACCGCTTCGTACTACTTCGGCGAGCTGAAGGATTTCTACTCTCAGAACTTCCTGGGCCTGGTCCACAACTGGGCGATCGGTCCTGGCGTCCTGAAAAGTGACCTGCGCTACTACCGCAGCCGTGACAACGGTGCCAACGGTGATACTGCCGGTTACTACACCTCCGGCTACTACTCGGATCATCCGACCAACGCCACCAAGGTCAAAGGTAAGGTCGACAACGACCTGTACAGCTACCTGGCGCTGTACTCGGTTGCCGGTCACACCTTCGGTGCTGGCTACCAGTACACCAAGGGCGACAGCGACTTCCCTTGGCTGAACCAAGGTGACGGCTCGTCTAACAGCACCATCACCGACATGCAAATCCAGAAGTTTGCCCGTGCTGGCGAACGTACCTGGCAAGCTCGCTACGCCTATGACTTCGCCAAGATCGGCGTACCTGGCCTGACTGCCGGTGTGGTTTACCTCAAGGGTAGCAACATCGACACCACCGTCGGCGAGCGTAACGAGTGGGAACGCGACCTGACCCTGGCTTACGTTGTTCCAGAAGGTCCGCTGAAAAACCTGGGCGTTGCCTGGAAAAACGCGATGTGGCGTACCGACCTGGCGAACACCCGTTCCCAGGACGAAAACCGCGTAATCCTCAGCTACACCTACGCGTTCAAGTAAGAGCGTAAAACCTTGCCCGGCGCAATGCCGGGCAGGGTGCTTTACTTTTCAAGCCGGGCTCAACCCCCGCAAGCCCGTCCTGAACCCCTCTTTGTACAGCGTCTCAAGGCCTTCTCGAACCTTGAAGCGGATGTTGATCCACGCCCGTTGCCAAGTCCAATGAACAGATTTTTAATATTCCTTTATCGTCTAGATAAATCGATATTTATTCTTTTTAAATAATCCGCGACACAGGCACAGTGGGCTCCATAAGCACTCATCAGGAGCCACACCATGAGCCTCAGACTGGGCGACATCGCCCCCGACTTTGAACAGGATTCCAGCGCCGGCAAGATTCGCTTCCACGAGTGGCTGGGCGATAGCTGGGGCGTGCTGTTTTCCCACCCGGCGGACTTTACCCCGGTGTGCACCACCGAGCTGGGTTTCACCGCCAAGCTCAAGGATGAATTCGCCAAGCGGGGCGTCAAGGCCATTGCGCTGTCGGTGGACCCGGTGGACTCCCACCACAAGTGGATCGAAGACATCAACGAAACCCAGAACACCCTCGTCAACTTCCCGATCCTGGCCGACGCTGACCGCAAGGTCTCCGACCTGTACGACCTGATCCACCCGAATGCCAGTGACACCCTTACCGTGCGTTCGCTGTTCGTGATTGATCCGAACAAAAAGATTCGCCTGACCATCACCTACCCGGCCAGCACCGGTCGCAACTTCCACGAAATCCTGCGGGTGATCGACTCGCTGCAACTGACCGACAACCACAAAGTCGCGACCCCGGCCAACTGGCAGGACGGTGACGAAGTGGTGATCGTGCCGTCGCTCAAGGACGAGGAAGAGATCAAGAAACGCTTTCCGAAGGGTTACCGGGCGGTGAAGCCGTACCTGCGGCTCACCCCTCAACCGAATCGCTGACACACAACCACATGTGGGAGCGGGCTTGCTCGCGAATGCGCACTGTCAGTTGATGCATCTTTGAATGACACACCGCTTTCGCGAGCAAGCCCGCTCCCACACTTGCGCGCATTTCAAGTCTCACATAGCAGGGGTTTTAAGGCCGTTTCGACGGCCTTTTTTTATGCCTGCGATTTAGTCGGCAGCATATGCATTTAAAGAATAAACAAATGAAAAAATAAGATTTATAGATATATAAATTGGCTGATATGGTCTGTCCCATCTTGGCGCCATCGCCACATAGCGAACCGCCGACACTTTCCAAAGGAATTTCCTACATGCTGGTCGTAACACTTGGTGGTAGCCCCAGCCAACGTTCCCGGTCCGGGGTCTTGCTGGATCACACCCGCAACTGGTTGCAGCAACAAGGCGTGGAAGTGGTGAGTTATCAGATACGGGACTTCCCGGCCGAAGACTTGCTGCACGCGCGGTTCGATAGCCCGAAAATCATCGACCTGTTGCAGCAAGTGGCGAACGCCGATGGCCTGGTGATCGCCACGCCGGTGTACAAGGCTTCGTTTTCCGGCGCGCTGAAAACCATCCTCGACTTGCTGCCTGAACGCGCCCTGGCCCACAAAATAGTGTTGCCGATGGCCACCGGCGGCAGCATCGCCCACATGCTCGCGGTGGACTACGCGCTGAAGCCGGTGCTGTCGGCATTGAAAGCCCAGGAATTGCTCCACGGGATTTTCGCTGAAGACAGCCAGATCGCCTACGGCGAAGGCAGCGCCCAGGCGCAACTGGTGCCGGTGCTGGAACAACGCTTGAGCGAGGCCCTGGAGACGTTCTACAGCGCCATGGCCCGCCGCCCGAAACCCCTTGACCCCAATGTGTTGAATGAACGTTTGTTGAGTGCTCGCTGGAGCATTTAAGCCTTACCCAGCTTTACCTGAATTCGACAAGTACTACTCACCTTACTCAGCCGCCAACGGCCAAGCAGGTGCAGCCAACCCCCTAATCGTATATGTTGGAGAGAGCGCCATGCGCACTGTCATCTTGCGTCGTGGTCTGGTCGCACTGTTTGCTGCGGCTGTGTCCTTCGGCGCCATTGTTCAAGCCCAGGCCGCCGAAACCTTGCGGATCGGCTATCAGAAATACGGCACCCTGGTGCTGCTCAAGGCCAAGGGCTCGCTGGAAAAGCGCCTGGCCGAGCAGGGCGTGCAAGTGCAGTGGACCGAGTTTCCCGGCGGCCCGCAGCTGCTGGAAGGATTGAACGTAGGCTCCATCGACTTCGGCGTGACGGGTGAAACCCCGCCAGTGTTCGCCCAGGCTGCCGGTGCCGATCTGCTCTACGTCGCCTATGAACCGCCGGCGCCTACCAGCGAAGCGATCCTGGTACCGAAAGACTCGCCGATCAAATCGGTGCAAGACCTCAAGGGCAAGAAAGTCGTCCTCAATAAAGGCTCCAACGTGCATTACCTGCTGGTACGTGCCCTGGAAGATGCCGGCCTGAAATACACCGACGTGCAGACCGTGTTCCTGCCGCCCGCCGATGCCCGCGCCGCGTTTGAGCGTGGCAGCGTCGATGCCTGGGTGATCTGGGACCCGTACCAGGCAGCCGCCGAGAAGCAACTGCAAGCCCGCACCCTGCGTGACGGCACCGGCATTGCCGACAACCATCAGTTCTACCTGGCCACCAAGCCGTACGCCGAAAAACACCCTGAAGTGATCAAGACGCTGGTGGAAGAAGTCCGCGCCGTGGGCGAATGGTCCAAGGCCAACCCGGAACAAGTCACCGAACAAGTTGCTCCGCTGCTGGGCCTGCCGGCTGACATCACCCTGACCTCGGTAAAACGCCAGGGCTACGGTGCGCAGTTCCTGACGCCTGAAGTGATCGCGGCGCAGCAGAAAATCGCCGACAGCTTCTACCAACTCAAATTGATCCCCAAACCCTTGAGCATCAAGGACGTGATCTGGACACCACCTGCCGCCGTTGCCAAAGCGCCGTAATCCGACTTCTTCAGGAGACAACTCCATGAGCCTCAATATTTTCTGGTTTCTGCCTACCCACGGCGACGGCCATTACCTTGGCACCGCCGAAGGCGCTCGCGCCGTAGACCACGGTTATCTGCAGCAAGTGGCCCAGGCGGCCGACCGCCTTGGCTTCGGCGGGGTACTGATCCCCACCGGCCGCTCCTGCGAGGATTCGTGGCT
This sequence comes from Pseudomonas sp. B6001, assembly GCF_013386015.1. Lineage (NCBI taxonomy): Bacteria > Pseudomonadati > Pseudomonadota > Gammaproteobacteria > Pseudomonadales > Pseudomonadaceae > Pseudomonas > Pseudomonas sp. B6001. The sequence goes on along the minus strand of NZ_JACAOX010000002.1, from coordinate 337,525 downwards.
GGTGGCGGCGTCGCTGATCCCGGTGACCCAACGCTTGAAATTCCTTGTCGCGCTGCGCCCCGGGATCATTTCCCCGACGGTGGCTGCGCGTCAGGCCGCGACCCTGGATCGTCTGTCCGGCGGCCGCGCGTTGTTCAACCTGGTGACCGGTGGAGACCCGGATGAATTGGCCGGCGACGGTTTGTTCCTGAGCCATGAAGAGCGTTACCAGGCGTCGGTGGAGTTCACCCGCATCTGGCGCCGCGTACTGGAAGGCGAGACCGTCGATTACGACGGCCAGCACATCAGCGTCAAAGGCGCCAAGTTGCTCTATCCGCCGATCCAGCAACCGCGCCCGCCGCTGTATTTCGGTGGCTCTTCCGAAGCGGCCCAGGACCTGGCAGCCGAACAAGTGGAAATGGTCCTGACCTGGGGCGAGCCACCGGCCGCGGTGGCGGAAAAGATTGCACAGGTTCGCGCCAAGGCCGCCAAGCTCGGACGTACCCTGCGCTTCGGCATTCGCCTGCATGTGATCGTGCGTGAAACCAACGCCGAAGCCTGGCAGGCCGCCGACAAACTGATCTCCCACGTGGACGATGAAACCATCGCCCGCGCCCAGGCGTCGTTGTCGCGCTTTGATTCCGTAGGCCAGCAACGCATGGCCGCCTTGCACGGCGGCAGTCGCGACAACCTGGAAGTCAGCCCCAACCTGTGGGCGGGCGTAGGCCTGGTACGCGGTGGCGCCGGCACGGCACTGGTGGGCGATGGCCCGACCGTGGCCGCGCGGGTGAAGGAATACGCGGACCTCGGTATCGACACCTTTATCTTCTCCGGCTACCCACACCTGGAAGAGTCGTATCGCGTAGCGGAGTTGCTGTTCCCGCATCTCGACATCGAGCGTCCCGAGTTGCCGAAAGGCGCCGGCTACGTCAGCCCGTTCGGCGAAATGGTCGCCAACGACATTCTTCCCAAAGCTGCGTCCCAGAGCTGAGGCGCCGCCATGAACCTTGAAAAGTTAAGTCATCGATTGGCGCCCTGGGCGCTGCCGATCCTGTTGCTGGCGGTATGGCAGCTGTCCGTCTCGGCCGGCTGGTTGTCGACGCGCATTCTGCCGGCACCCAGCGCGGTGATCGAAGCAGGTGTCAGCCTGGTGCGCAGCGGCGAAATCTGGACCCACCTGGCCATCAGCGGCTGGCGTGCGGGCCTGGGCTTTGTGATCGGCGGCAGCATCGGCCTGACCCTGGGTTTTATTACCGGCCTGTCGACCTGGGGTGAACGCCTGCTGGACAGCTCGGTGCAGATGATCCGCAACGTGCCGCACCTGGCGCTGATCCCGCTGGTGATCCTGTGGTTCGGCATCGACGAGACGGCGAAGATATTCCTGGTCGCCCTCGGCACGCTGTTCCCGATCTATCTCAATACTTACCACGGCATCCGCAACGTCGACCCGGCGCTGGTGGAAATGGCCCGCAGTTATGGCCTGTCCGGTTTCAGCCTGTTTCGCCAAGTGATTTTGCCGGGCGCCTTGCCTTCGATTCTGGTGGGCGTGCGCTTCGCGCTGGGCTTTATGTGGCTGACGTTGATCGTCGCGGAAACCATCTCCGCCAGTTCCGGTATCGGCTACCTGGCGATGAACGCCCGGGAATTCCTGCAGACCGACGTGGTGGTCCTGGCGATCGTGCTTTACGCGGTCCTCGGCAAGCTGGCAGACCTGGCGGCGCGAGGCCTGGAGCGAGTCTGGCTGCGCTGGCACCCGGCTTATCAAGTGAATAAAGGAGGTGCGGCATGACCGCTCAACAACCTCCACGCCTGCTGCGGGGCATTCCCCTGGCGTTGCGCAAGTTGCGCAAGGCTTTCGGTTCGCGGGAAGTGCTGAAGGAAATCGACCTGCATATTCCTGCCGGTCAATTCGTGGCGGTCGTGGGCCGCAGTGGCTGCGGCAAAAGTACCTTGCTGCGCCTGCTGGCCGGGCTGGACAAAGCCAGCGGTGGCGAACTGCTCGCCGGCTCCGCGCCGCTGAGCGAAGCGATTGAAGACACGCGGTTGATGTTCCAGGAAGCGCGCCTGCTGCCGTGGAAAAAGATCATCGACAACGTGGGCCTTGGCCTCAAGGGCAACTGGCGCCCGCAGGCACTGGAAGCGCTGGAAGCGGTCGGCCTGGCCGAGCGCGCCAATGAGTGGCCGGCGGCGTTGTCCGGTGGCCAGAAGCAGCGCGTGGCCCTGGCCCGCGCCCTGATCCACCAACCGCGCCTGTTGCTGCTGGACGAACCGCTGGGGGCGCTGGATGCCCTGACCCGGATCGAGATGCAGCAACTGATCGAGAACCTCTGGCAGAAGCACGGCTTCACCGTGTTGCTGGTGACCCACGACGTCAGCGAAGCCGTGGCCATTGCCGACCGGGTGATTTTGATCGAAGACGGCGAAATCGGCCTCGACCTGCACGTGGAACTCCCACGTCCGCGGGTGCGTGGCTCCCACCGCCTGGCGGCGCTGGAAACCGAAGTGCTTAACCGTGTGTTGTCGCTGCCCGGCACCCCGCCGGAACCCGAGCCTGTTTCACCGCTGCCTACGCAATTGCGTTGGGCTCAATAACTCACTTGTCTTACACAGGAAGAACGACCATGACTATCAAAGCCATCAACGTGCGTAACCAGTTCAAAGGCACCATCAAGGAAATCGTCGAAGGCGACGTGCTGTCGGAAATCGACGTACAGACCGCGTCCGGCATCGTCACTTCCGTGATCACCACCCGCTCGGTGAAAGAGCTGGAACTGGTGATCGGCAGTGAAGTGATTGCCTTCGTGAAATCCACCGAGGTGTCGATCGCCAAGTTGTGATCAATGGTTCGCACAAACCCCGAAGGTGAAAGCCTGTCGGGGTTTTTGTCGTTCTCAAGATTGCTTTCGCGAGCAAGCCCGCTCCCACATTTGACCGAGTTCTACCTTTGGAATACGGTCGAATGTGGGAGCGGGCTTGCTCGCGAAGAGGCCCGGACAGGCAACAAAAAATCAGAGCGCAGCCACCCGCTTGGGCAAGAACGCCGGCAGATAAAGCCCCACATACGCATCAAACACCCGCATGCCTTCCTCGGCCATGCGCGGGGTGATTTGCCCATGCTGATGCACCGAGCGCGCGTAGACGCGGTCGCTCAGTTCCAGGGCCAGGGCAAACACGTCGACATCGGCGGGCAGGCTCGGCACCTCGAAGTGCCGGTTGAACACCTCAAACATCAGGTTTCCCAGCTCCAGGTCGTGCTGGCGGTCGGCCTGTGTCACTTCGGTCAACCCGTGCTGGGCCAGGATCAATTGGCGGGCGGCGGCGTCGTTGCTGTAGATGCTGAGCATGCGCTGCTCCACCACGCAGGACAGGTCGCGCCAGTGCTTGAGTGAATCATGATCGATGGGCGCCTGAATGGCCGCGCGAAAGGCCGCATGAACGTCAGCGGTCAGCGCCTCCAGCAACGCCGGCACGCTGGCGAAGAAGTGATACACCGATGACGGTGGAATCTGCGCCCGCTCGGCCACGCTGTAGATCGACAGGCTGGCCACGCCTTCGGCGGCCAGCAAGGTGCGGGCGGCATCGAGGATCGCGTCGATCCGGGCCTGGCTGCGGGCGCGGGGTTTGCGAGGAGTGGCAGGGCGATTCATTGAAGTCTCCTACAGGGCAGCGGGCATTGTACGCAGAGCCAGTGGATGATCCATACCCTGTGGCGAGGGAGCTTGCTCCCGCTGGACTGCGCAGCAGGCCCAAGACCTGCACCTCGGTTCCGCCTGAAAGAACCCGGTGTTCTTATTGGGGCCGCTTCGCAGCCCGGCGGGAGCAGGCTCCCTCGCCACAACAGCCATAAAAAAACGCCGTAGGCCAAAGGCCTGCGGCGTTCTTTTTAGCCCGGCAACCGCTTACACGGTATGCAGGTACCAGTTGTACTCAAGGTCGGAGATGGAGTGTTCGAACTCCTCCAGCTCACTTTCCTTACAGGCGACGAAGATATCGATGTATTTAGGATCGATGTACTTGGCCATCACCTCGCTGTCGTCCAACTCGCGCAGTGCATCACGCAGGTTGTTCGGCAGGCTCTGTTCGTTCTGCTCGTAGCTGTTGCCTTCCACCGGTGCGCCAGGCTCGATCTTGTTGGTCAGGCCGTGATGCACGCCCGCCAATACCGAAGCCATCAGCAGGTAAGGGTTGGCATCAGCCCCGGCCACACGGTGTTCGATACGTACGGCGTCGGACGAGCCGGTCGGTACGCGAATCGCCACGGTGCGGTTATCCAGGCCCCAGCACGGCGAGTTCGGCACGTAGAACTGTGCGCCGAAACGACGGTAGGAGTTGACGTTAGGGCACAGGAACGCCATTTGGGCGGGTAGGGTCTCCAGCACACCGCCGATCGCGTGACGCAATGCGGCGTTCTGCTCGGGATCCTCGCTGGCAAAGATGTTCTTGCCGTCCTTGTCCAGGATCGAAATGTGCACGTGTAGGCCGTTGCCTGCCTGGCCCGGGTAAGGCTTGGCCATGAAGGTGGTGTCCATCTCATGGTCGTAGGCGATGTTCTTGATCAAGCGCTTGAGCAGTACCGCGTAGTCGCAGGCCTTTATAGGGTCGGCAACGTGGTGCAGGTTCACTTCGAACTGCGCCGGGGCACTTTCCTTGACGATGGCGTCGGCAGGGATGCCTTGCTCTTTTGCACCTTCCAGAATGTCCTGGAGGCAGTCGACGTATTCGTCGAGGTCGTCGATCAGGTAGACCTGTGTCGAGTGCGGGCGTTTGCCGGAGATCGGCGAGCGGGGCGGTTGTGGCCGGCCATTCACGTTCTCCTGGTCAATCAGGTAGAACTCCAGCTCGAATGCGGCGCAGATGGTCAGACCGAGGTCGTCAAATTTGCTTACAACTTGGCGGAGTACTTCGCGAGGATCGGCGAAGAAAGGTTCACCTTCGAGTTCGTGCATGGTCATCAGCAGTTGCGCGGTTGGGCGCTTTTGCCAGGGTTCATTGCACAGGGTGTCGGGGATTGGATAACAGATTCGGTCAGCATCACCGATGTCCAGACCCAGGCCGGTGCTTTCCACCGTTGAGCCGTTGATATCCAGGGCAAATAGAGAGGCAGGCAGGTTAATGCCCTTCTCGTAAACCTTGTGGAGGCTGGTGCGTTCGATGCGCTTGCCGCGCACCACACCATTCATATCCGCAATTAGAAGGTCTACGTACAGAACCTCAGGATGATCCTTAAGGAACGCGTTCGCTTCGTTAAGCTGAACGGCACGCGGGGGTACCGACATGATGCAACACCTTTGTTGTTAAAAATATCAATCATTGATCTCTTCGGGTTTCAGTCAACCCGAACGGCATGCCGAAGTCAAGCGAGGCCTTTTTTGCCCTAAAAAAGCGCCATGAGGGCTTTTTTGGGGCTTTTTGGGGCAATTTTTTGGGATTGGGGCTCTTGGAACCAGCACGTTTGAGCGGGCCGTGTTGTATTTTTTACGGGGGTGTTGTGTAAAAAAATGAACAAGGCTAAGCTCGATTCAAACCCATAACAGCAATAATACCGGGGTGCTTCATGTCTCGCCTGCCGTTAATCGGCGTCACCGCCTGCTCCAAACAGGTCGGTCTGCATGCTTATCACATCAGTGGCGACAAATACGTCCGTGCAGTGGCCACCGCTGCCAAGGGCTTGCCGTTGATTATTCCGTCCCTGGCGGATCTGCTCGACCCGGCCAATATTCTTGACGGCCTGGACGGCATTCTATTTACCGGCTCACCTTCCAATATCGAACCCTTTCACTACGACGGTCCGGCCAGCGCGCCCGGGACTGCTCATGATTCTGCACGGGACCAAACCACCCTGCCGCTGCTGCGTGCAGCCATAGCGGCCGGTGTTCCGGTACTGGGGATTTGCCGTGGCTTCCAGGAAATGAACGTGGCGTTTGGCGGTAGCCTGCACCAGAAGGTTCATGAAGTGCCGGGCATGATGGATCACCGCGAAGACGACACCCAGCCGCTGGACATCCAGTACGGCCCGGCACATCCGGTAACCATCTCCCCGAATGGGGTATTGGCAAGCCTGGGCTTGCCGTCGACGATCCAGGTCAACTCGATTCATTCACAGGGCATTGATCGCCTGGCGGCCGGTTTCCAGGTCGAGGCCACCGCGCCGGATGGCCTGATCGAAGGCTTTTCAGTGCCCGCGGGCAAGGCTTTTGCTTTAGGAGTGCAATGGCACCCCGAATGGCAGGTAAGCTCTAACCCGCACTACCTCGCAATCTTCCAGGCATTTGGCAATGCCTGTCGAAAGCGGGTGATGCAACGCGACGCGGATGCTGCGTCAACTTACGCCTGACCTTTAATGGATGTCAGGAAACACAGCCCAGAGGCATTTATGAGTAACAACCTCGACCAGCTCACCGATTGGTTGAAAGACCACAAGATCACAGAAGTCGAATGCATGATTGGCGACCTCACCGGCATCACCCGGGGCAAGATCTCGCCGACCAACAAGTTCATCGCCGAAAAAGGCATGCGCCTGCCCGAAAGCGTTCTGTTGCAGACCGTGACCGGCGACTATGTCGAAGACGACATCTATTACGAATTGCTCGACCCGGCCGACATCGACATGATCTGCCGCCCGGACGAGAACGCGGTGTACCTCGTGCCCTGGGCCATAGAGCCTACGGCCCAGGTGATCCACGACACCTACGACAAGCAAGGCAACCCGATCGAGCTGTCGCCGCGCAACGTGCTCAAGAAAGTCCTCAAGCTCTACGCCGACAAGGGCTGGCAGCCCATCGTGGCGCCGGAGATGGAGTTCTACCTGACCAAGCGCTGCGAAGACCCGGACTTCCCGCTGCAACCGCCGATTGGCCGTTCCGGTCGCCCGGAAACCGGCCGCCAGTCCTTCTCTATAGAGGCGGCCAACGAATTCGACCCGTTGTTCGAAGACGTCTACGACTGGTGCGAGCTGCAGGAGCTGGACCTCGACACGCTGATCCACGAAGACGGCACGGCGCAGATGGAAATCAACTTCCGTCACGGCGACGCACTGTCCCTGGCCGACCAGATCCTGGTGTTCAAGCGCACCATGCGCGAAGCGGCGCTCAAGCACGACGTGGCGGCCACCTTCATGGCCAAGCCCATGACCGGCGAGCCCGGCAGTGCAATGCACCTGCACCAGAGCATCATCGATATCGCCACCGGCAAGAACGTGTTCTCCAATGAAGACGGGACCAAGAGCGAGCTGTTCCTGCACCACATCGGCGGCCTGCAGAAATTCATCCCCGAGCTGTTGCCGCTGTTCGCCCCTAACGTCAACTCGTTCCGCCGCTTCCTGCCCGACACCTCGGCGCCGGTCAACGTGGAGTGGGGCGAAGAGAACCGCACCGTTGGCCTGCGGGTTCCGGACGCCGGCCCACAAAACCGTCGGGTGGAAAACCGCCTGCCCGGTGCCGACGCCAACCCGTACCTGGCGATCGCTGCCAGCCTGCTGTGTGGCTACATCGGCATGGTCGAAGGCATCAGCCCAAGCGCGCCGGTGGTGGGCCGTGGTTACGAGCGCCGCAACCTGCGCCTGCCGCTGACCATCGAAGACGCCCTGGAACGCATGGAAAACAGCAAGACCATCGAGAAATACCTGGGTCACAAATTCATCACAGGCTACGTCGCGGTCAAGCGGGCCGAGCATGAAAACTTCAAGCGCGTGATCAGTTCGTGGGAGCGGGAATTCCTGCTCTTCGCCGTCTGATGCGCCGGGCGCGCCCTTCAAACGGCGCGTCCTCACCTGAAACATCTAGGAGATTGGTATGTCCAGCAACAACCCGCAAACCCGTGAATGGCAAGCCTTGAGCAGCGATCACCACCTGGCGCCGTTCAGCGACTTCAAGCAATTGAAAGAGAAAGGTCCACGGATCATCACCAAAGCCCACGGCGTTTACCTGTGGGACAGCGAAGGCAACAAGATTCTCGACGGCATGGCCGGCCTGTGGTGCGTGGCGATCGGTTACGGTCGCGATGAACTGGCTGATGCGGCCGCCAAGCAGATGAAAGAACTGCCTTACTACAACCTGTTCTTCCAGACCGCCCACCCGCCGGTGCTGGAACTGGCCAAAGCCATCTCCGATATCGCCCCGCAAGGCATGAACCACGTGTTCTTCACCGGCTCCGGCTCCGAAGGCAACGACACCATGCTGCGTATGGTCCGCCACTACTGGGCGATCAAAGGCCAGCCGAACAAGAAAACCATCATCAGCCGCAAGAATGGCTACCACGGTTCAACCGTGGCCGGCGCCAGCCTGGGCGGCATGACTTATATGCATGAACAAGGCGACTTGCCGATCCCGGGCATCGTCCACATCGCCCAGCCTTACTGGTTCGGCGAAGGCGGCGACATGAGCCCGGAAGAATTCGGCGTGTGGGCGGCCAACCAGCTGGAAGAGAAGATCCTGGAACTGGGCGTGGACAACGTCGGTGCCTTTATTGCCGAGCCGATCCAGGGTGCCGGTGGCGTGATCGTGCCGCCAGACAGCTACTGGCCGCGCATCAAGGAAATCCTCGCCAAGTACGACATCCTGTTCGTGGCTGACGAAGTGATCTGTGGGTTTGGCCGCACCGGTGAGTGGTTCGGTAGCGATTTCTACGGCCTCAAGCCCGACATGATGACCATCGCCAAGGGCCTGACCTCCGGCTACATCCCGATGGGCGGCCTGATCGTGCGCGACGAAGTGGTCGCCGTGCTGAACGAAGGCGGTGATTTCAACCACGGCTTCACCTATTCCGGTCACCCGGTGGCGGCAGCGGTAGCCCTGGAAAACATCCGCATCATGCGCGATGAACAAATTGTTAAGCACGTGCACGACGAAACGGCACCCTATTTGCAAAAGCGTTTGAGGGAACTGGCTGATCACCCGCTGGTGGGTGAAGTTCGCGGTGTGGGCATGCTCGGTGCCATCGAACTGGTTCAGGACAAGGCAACGCGCAAGCGTTATGAAGGCCGTGGTGTTGGCATGATCTGCCGCACGTTCTGCTTCGAGAATGGCCTGATCATGCGCGCCGTCGGCGACACCATGATCATTTCGCCACCGCTGGTGATCAGCAAGGCCGAGATAGACGAGTTGGTGACCAAGGCGCGGCACTGCCTGGACCTGACTTTGGCGGCATTGCAGGGCTAAATGCTAGGCTCAGAACGCAGCGCCTGTCGGGCGCTGCTTCTGGGGTGTTAGAAAAGCGGGGCATTGGTTGAAAGCCGGCCCCTGAACTTGCCAGACTGTCGCCCTGTTTTGTCGCCCTTAGACGGGCTGCGAAACACGTTGTAATTAAAGAACGAACGTGGCCCAAAAAAGAAAAAATTGGAGCATGACCGAATGAAGGCATTAGGTTTGAAGAACGCTGGCAAGACCCTCCTGGCCTTGTCCCTGATGGGGGCCATGGCAGGCGCGGCAAACGCCGACGATAAAGTGCTGCACGTTTATAACTGGTCCGACTACATCGCACCGGACACCATCGCGAACTTTGAAAAAGAGTCCGGGATCAAGGTGGTCTATGACGTGTTCGACTCCAACGAAACCCTGGAAGCCAAGTTGCTGGCAGGCAAGTCCGGCTACGACATTGTCGTGCCGTCGAACAACTTCCTCGCCAAGCAGATCAAGGCCGGTGTTTACCAGGAACTGGACAAGTCCAAGCTGTCGAACTACGACAACCTGAACAAGTCCCTGCTTAAAGCCGTGTCCATCAGCGACCCGGACAACAAGCACGCCTTCCCGTATATGTGGGGCTCGATCGGCATCGGCTACAACCCGGAGAAGGTCAAGGCCGCGCTGGGCATCGACAAGATCGACTCGTGGGACACCATCCTCAAGCCGGAAAACCTCGCCAAGCTCAAAGGCTGCGGTGTGAGCTTCCTCGATTCGCCAACCGAAATGCTGCCAGTGGCACTGCATTACCTGGGCCTGCCGACCGACACCCAGAAGAAGGAAGACCTCAAGCAAGCTGAGGCCCTGTTCCTCAAGCTGCGTCCTTCGATCGGCTACTTCCACTCGTCCAAGTACATTTCCGACCTGGCCAACGGCAACATCTGCGTAGCCGTGGGTTATTCGGGTGACGTGCAACAGGCCAAGTCCCGCGCGGCTGAAGCCGGTGGCAAGGTCAAGGTTGCCTATGACATTCCGAAAGAAGGTGCCGGCAGCTTCTATGACATGGTCGCTATCCCTAAAGATGCCGAGAATGTCGACGCTGCCTACAAGTTCATGAACTACCTGCTGAAGCCGGAAGTCATGGCGGGCATTACCAACAGCGTACGTTTCCCGAACGGTAACGAGAAAGCTACCGCGTTGGTCGACAAAGACATCACCAGCGACCCAGGCATTTATCCGCCAGCGGACGTGCAAGCCAAGCTGTATGCCATTGCTGACTTGCCGGCTGCTACTCAGCGGGAAATGACCCGCAGCTGGACCAAAATCAAATCGGGCAAGTAAAGCCGCTTTGATACCTGTTTTGCTAACTGCCGCGATGCGCGCGGTGGTTAGCGAAACAATTAAATGACAGAAAGTTTTGCCGGATCGGTTTATCGAGGGTAAGTTGCGCGCCGGTTTTGTTGCCGGGCAACAACTTCGGGCCCAACTATTTAAGAGGACCTCCACTTGCCAATTTCTTTATTTCGCAAAGCCTTGCTGGTGGGTGCAGGTATCACGCTGGCTGTCAGCGTGCAGGCCGCGCCGACTGTGCATATTTATAACTGGTCGGACTACATCGGCCCGGACACCCTGGCCAACTTTGAAAAGGCCACCGGCATCAAGCCGGTCTACGACGTGTTTGATTCCAACGAAACCCTGGAAGGCAAGTTGCTCGCCGGGCGTACCGGGTATGACGTGGTCGTGCCGTCGAACCACTTCCTCGGCAAGCAGATCAAGGCCGGCGCGTTCCAGAAGCTCGACAAGTCGCAACTGACCCACTACGCCAACCTCGACCCGGCGCTGCTCACGCGCCTGGAAAAGAACGACCCGGGCAACCAGTACGCCGTGCCGTATCTGTGGGGCACCAACGGCATTGGCTACAACGTCGACAAGGTCAAGGAAGTGCTGGGCGTCGACAAGATCGACTCCTGGGCCGTGCTGTTCGAGCCGGAAAACATGAAGAAGCTGGCCACGTGCGGTGTGTCGTTCATGGACTCGGCGGATGAAATGCTGCCGGCGGTGCTCAACTACATGGGCCTCAACCCCAACAGCACCAACCCTGAAGACTACAAGAAGGCTGAAGAGAAACTCCTGAAAGTGCGTCCCTACGTGACCTACTTCCATTCTTCCAAATACATCTCGGACCTGGCCAACGGCAACATCTGCGTGGCGGCCGGCTTCTCCGGTGATGTGTTCCAGGCCAAGGCTCGTGCGGCCGAGGCGGGCAAAGGCGTGAACATCGCCTACGTGATTCCGAAAGAAGGCGGCAACCTGTGGTTCGACGTGCTGGCCATCCCCAAGGATGCCACCAACGTCAAAGAGGCCCTCGCCTTCATCAACTATTTGCTGAAACCTGAAGTGATCGCTCAGGTCAGTGATTACGTCGGTTACGCCAACCCTAACCCAGGGGCGGACAAACTGATGGAGCAATCGATACGCACCGACGAAGCGGTTTACCCACCGCAGGCGGTTCTCGACCGGACTTTTGTCAACTTCGAGCTACCCCCGAAAGTGCAACGTTTGATGACCCGTAGCTGGACCAAGGTCAAGACGGGCAAGTAAGGCTTAACGCTCAAACTATCCAAGGCTGGCCCGTATTGGGCGAGCTGCACTCTTTTTATTCTGGGAGTTTCGTAAATGGCAGTTGCCTCCGGCGCCTATAAGAAAGCCCTCGAGGGCGACCAGACACCGAAAAAGGTGCTGGTCAAAATCGACCGGGTCACGAAGAAGTTCGACGAGACGATTGCGGTGGACGATGTGTCCCTGGAAATCAAGAAAGGCGAAATCTTCGCCTTGCTCGGCGGATCGGGTTCGGGCAAATCCACCTTGCTGCGCATGCTCGCAGGCTTCGAGCGCCCAACGGAAGGACGCATTTACCTCGACGGTGTGGACATCACCGACATGCCGCCGTACGAGCGGCCGATCAACATGATGTTCCAGTCCTACGCCTTGTTCCCCCACATGACCGTGGCCCAGAACATCGCGTTTGGCCTGCAGCAGGACAAGATCCCCAAGGCCGAGGTCGACGCCCGTGTGGCCGAGATGCTCAAGCTGGTGCAGATGAGCCAGTACGCCAAGCGCAAGCCGCACCAGCTGTCTGGCGGCCAGCGTCAGCGGGTGGCGCTGGCGCGTTCCCTGGCCAAGCGTCCGAAACTGCTGCTGCTCGATGAGCCGATGGGCGCACTCGACAAGAAGCTGCGTTCGCAGATGCAACTGGAACTGGTGGAGATCATCGAGCGCGTGGGCGTGACCTGCGTGATGGTGACCCACGACCAGGAAGAGGCCATGACCATGGCCGAGCGCATCGCGATCATGCACCTGGGCTGGATCGCCCAGATCGGCAGCCCGATCGACATCTATGAAACGCCGACCAGCCGCCTGGTGTGCGAGTTCATCGGCAACGTCAACATCTTCGACACCCAGGTGGTGGACGACGCCGAAGGCCACGCGGTACTCAAGTGCCCGGACCTGGACCGCGATATCTACGTCGGCTACGGCATCGCCACTTCGGTGGAAGACAAGTCGGTGACCTACGCCATCCGCCCTGAAAAGCTGCTGGTGACCACCGAAATGCCGACCTGCGAGCACAACTGGTCCAGCGGCAAGGTGCACGACATCGCCTACCTCGGCGGCCATTCGGTGTTCTACGTCGAATTGCCGAGCGGCAAGCTGGTGCAATCCTTCGTGGCCAACGCCGAACGCCGTGGCCAGCGCCCTACCTGGGGCGACCAGGTGTACGTGTGGTGGGAAGACGACAGCGGCGTGGTACTTCGCTCATGAACATGAAGAAGTTCAAACGCCAGCTGCAACGAATAACCCCCGGTGGCCGGCATGTGGTCATCGGGATCCCTTTCCTCTGGTTGTTCCTGTTCTTCATGCTGCCGTTCTTCATCGTCTTGAAGATCAGCTTTGCCGAAGCCGACGTAGCGATCCCGCCTTACACCGAGATCTACACCTTCGTTGAACAGAAACTGCAGTTGGTGCTGAACCTGGCCAACTACGGGATGCTGGGCGATGACGAGTTGTACATCGCGGCGTACCTGGGCTCGCTGAAGATGGCGTTTTTCAGCACCATCCTCTGCCTGCTGATCGGCTACCCGATGGCCTACGCCATTGCCAGCGCACGCAAGGAAATCCAGACCGTGCTGGTGCTGCTGATCATGATGCCGACCTGGACTGCGATCCTGATCCGGGTCTATGCGTGGATGGGCATCCTCAGCAACAACGGGTTGCTCAACGGCTTCCTGATGTCCATCGGGTTGATCAACGAACCGCTGCAGATTCTCAACACCAACATCGCGGTGTATATCGGCGTGGTCTATTCGTACCTGCCGTTCATGATCCTGCCGCTGTACGCCAACCTGGTGAAGCACGACCAGAGCCTGCTGGAAGCCGCGTCGGACCTGGGTTCGAGCACCTTCAACAGCTTCTGGAAAATCACCGTGCCGCTGTCCAAGAACGGCATCATCGCCGGCTGCATGCTGGTGTTTATCCCGGTGGTGGGCGAGTTCGTGATCCCGGAACTGCTGGGCGGTCCGGAAACCCTGATGATCGGTAAAGTGTTGTGGCAAGAATTCTTCAACAACCGTGACTGGCCGGTGGCGTCTGCCCTGGCGGTGGTGATGCTGGCGATCCTGATCGTGCCGATCATCCTGTTCAACCGCAGCCAAGCCAAAGAGATGGAGGGCAAGATATGAAGCGCGTCAGTTTCTCAAGCTTCATGCTGGTGGCGGGGTTGCTGTTCATCTACCTGCCGATGCTGATCCTGGTGATCTACTCGTTCAACGAATCCAAACTGGTGACGGTGTGGGGCGGTTGGTCGATCAAGTGGTACGTCGGCCTGTTGGACAACACCCAGTTGATGGGCTCGGTCGGTCGCTCCCTGGAAATCGCCTGCTACACCGCGATTGCGGCGGTGGCACTCGGTACATTGGCGGCGTTCGTGCTGACGCGCATCAGCCAGTTCAAGGGCCGCACGCTGTTCGGCGGCCTGGTGACGGCGCCGCTGGTGATGCCGGAAGTGATCACCGGCCTGTCGCTGTTGCTGCTGTTCGTGGCCATGGCGCAGATGATCGGCTGGCCGCAGGAACGTGGCCTGGTGACCATCTGGATCGCCCACACCACGTTCTGTTCGGCGTATGTGGCGGTGGTGGTGTCGGCGCGCTTGCGTGAGCTGGACCTGTCGATTGAAGAGGCAGCCATGGACCTGGGTGCGCGGCCGTGGAAGGTGTTCTTCCTGATCACCATCCCGATGATCGCGCCTTCGCTGGCGGCGGGCGGCATGATGTCGTTCGCGCTGTCGCTGGATGACCTGGTGTTGGCCAGCTTCGTGTCGGGGCCGGGTTCGACCACGTTGCCGATGGAAGTATTCTCGGCGGTGCGCCTGGGGGTTAAACCCGAGATCAACGCCGTGGCCAGCCTGATTCTGTTGGCGGTGTCGATCGTGACGTTCCTGGTGTGGTTCTTCAGCCGCCGTGCCGAAGAGCATCGCAAGAAAGCGATCCAGCAGGCGATTGAAGAAGCGGCTGCGGATGGTTGGGAGAAGCCGGCGGATTCGCGTCGGGCTCCAGCACCGGTCTAATCAGGTAGCCCTGAAGAAACCGGATCAAAAATGTGGGAGCGGGCTTGCTCGCGAAAGCGCAGTGTCAGTCACCGGATGTATTGACTGATCCACTGCCTTCGCGAGCAAGCCCGCTCCCACATTTTGATTGCATTCCAATTCGGGTTAAGCAGTCCAAGGCGACTTGCGAATCACCTCGACGAAATTCATCGGCTTGAACCCCGGCTCCTGATCCACCAGCACATCGGTCTTCACGTTGCCAAACGTGGTCTGCGGGCGATGGCGCAGGCCGTCGGCAAACGCGCAGATGATGCACTCCTTGAACCCTTCACCCCGTGGATGCGCATGCACCACTGCTTCGCGCTGCACGCTGGTAAACGCCGCGTACTCCATTCCCAGTACGTCCATTTCCACGCCCGCCGTCACCAGCGCCACGGTTGGACGCAAGTGCTTGGGCACCCCCGGTGTGGTGTGCAGGGCGATGGACAACCACACCTGTTCGATGTCGTCATCGCTCAACCCGTAAGGCTTGAGAAAGTCCGCCGCCGCGTTGGCGCCGTCCACTTCAAAGCGTTCGTCGTCACTGCGGTGACCTTCCACCAGGCCCAGGTCGTGGAACATCGCGCCGACGTACAGCAACTCCGGGTTATAGGCCAACTGCTGGCGCTCGCCGCTCAATGCGCCGAACAGGAACACCCGGCGGGAGTGGTGGTAGAGCAGGTCGGATTCGATGTCGCGGATGTATTCGGTGGTGGCCTTGGCCAGGGCGCTGTCCGGGATCTTGATGCCGGCGATGGTGGTGCTCATGGTCGTTCTCCTCAAGAAAGCGCCGGGGTTGGCGCCGATGAGTCCAGTCTGGTCGCGCGCCCGCGAAGGGGCCATCGCGGCGAGGATGCGATCCCGGCCAATGTGCCGCGATATCGCGCCAAGGCTATGCGCGATCAAATGTAGGAGCTGGCTTGCCTGCGATAGCATCACCTCGGTATACCTGCTACACCGAGGTGTCTGCATCGCCGGCAAGCCAGCTCCTACAAGGGTTGTGTTTATTCAGTTAGAAAAAGGTGTTCCTGCTCATGGGCAAAACCGTCGCCATCCTGATCTTCCCCGGCGTCCAGTCACTGGACGTGACCGGGCCCCTGGATGTGTTCTGCGAGGCCAACCGTTTTCTGCCGCCCGAGGCGCATTACCAGCTGGAGGTGATTGGCCTGGGGCACGGCAACATGGCCTGTTCCAACGGCTTGTCGTTGCAGGCACACCGGCATTTCAGCGAGGCCCTCGAGCCTTACGACTTGCTGTTGATGGCCGGCGGGCCGCAGCTGCCCTTCGAGGATTTCGGCCCGGTGTTCAATCAATGGCTGCGTGACGCCAGCGCGCGAGCGAAACGTTTCGGCTCCATCTGTAACGGCGCCTTCATGCTCGCCCGCGCCGGGTTGCTGGACGGGCGCACCGTCACCACCCACTGGGGCGATGCCGCCGACCTGGCCGCCTTATGCCCATCGGCCCAGGTCGAAGCCGACCGCCTCTATGTGCAGGACGGCAACCTCTACACCTCGGCCGGGGTGACGGCGGGCATCGACCTGTCGCTGTACCTGCTGGCCCAGGACCACGGGCCGGAAGTCGCCCTCAGCGTGGCCAAGCGCCTGGTGGTGTTCACCCAGCGTTCCGGCGGGCAGTCGCAGTTCAGCCCGTTCCTGACACCCCACGCGCAAGCCACCTCGGCGGTGGCGCTGGTGCAGCTGTATGTATTGGCCAACCTGACGGGCGACCTGACCATCGCCGACCTGGCCAAAGCCGCCAACATGAGCGCGCGCAACTTCTCGCGGGTATTTGCCCGGGAAGCGCAGATCACTCCGGCGGAGTTCGTCGAGCGGGCGCGGGTGGATGCGGCGCGGGTGATGCTCGAAAGCACCCACGCACCGCTCAAGACCGTGGCGTATCAATGCGGCTTTCGCGATGCCCAGCACATGCGCAGTGTGTTCAATCGCCGGCTGGGCGTGACGCCGCAACAATTCCGGCTTAATTTTGCGGCGCCGGTTTGAGCGTGTCATAGGCTTCCAGGGCGCGCAGCGAGTAGATATACGCCGCGCCGGCATTCAGCGAGATCGCGGTGGCCAGGGTCGCGGCCACTTCTTCGCGGGTGGCGCCGGCCTTGATCGCCGCGTCGGCATGCACGCCGATGCAGCCGTCACAGCGGGTGGTGATGGCCACGGCGATGGAAATCAGCTCGCGGGTCTTGGCATCCAGAACGTTATTTTCCTCGGCTGCTTCCCCCAGCGCCATGTAGGCTTTGACCATCTTCGGGTTGCTCTTGCCCAGCGCGCCAAAGGCTTTCTTCACGGTAGGCAGCAAGTCGGACCAGTTATTGAACATCGTGTTAACTCCTGAACGGGTTGGGTGTGAAGCCAGTGTGCGCGGTTCAGGTTTGGCGCTTTTGTTCGATCCACTCACCTTTTTGACCGATGCTCGCAAATGAACTCCATCGACACCCTCATCGCGTTGGCCAACCTGCGGGGCAGCCTGGACTTGCGTTGCCAGTTCCAGGGCGCCTGGGCCATGGACCACGAGCCCGAGCCGATGGGCGTGGCGCCGTATCACATTGTGCTGGCGGGCACGTGCCGCGCCGAATTGTCCGGCGGGCAGCAGGTGACGCTGGAGGAGGGCGACATCCTGTTGATGCCCGGTGGCGCGACGCACCTGGTGCGCAGCCAGGGCGCGCGGGTAAAGCCGATGGCGCAGACCGTGATCGAAGGCGGCTTGCTGCCGATCCATCGCCTGGGCGGTGAGCAGCCGGACGTGGACATGCTCTGCGGCAGCTTTCGCTACAACCGCCAGTCGTTGCTGTTCAGTGCGTTGCCGGACTACCTAGTGGTGTCCAGCCGGCAATGGCAGGCCGATGGGCAGCTGGCGGCATTGATCGCACTGCTGCGCAGCGAGGCGGACGGGCAGCGGCTGGGGGCGCGGTTTTTCATTGATGCGCTGTCGTCGGCGTTGTTCACCCTGATCCTGCGGGCATGGCTGACGCAGCAAGCGCCGGTGGCGGGCACCTTTGCCTTGTTGACCGACAAACGCCTGGGCAAGGCCTGGCAGGCGATGCTGGCGGATCCCGGGCATGAGTGGACCATCGACAGCCTGGCCAGCGCCGCGTCGATGTCCCGGGCGACGTTCATGCGTGGGTTTGTCAAAGTGGCGGGCGTGTCGCCGTGGGTATTGCTGACGCAGTTGCGCATGGAGCTGGCGTTCAACCTGCTGCATCAGTCGCGGCTGAGCCTGACGGATATTGCCGCTCGGGCGGGGTATCAATCCCAGGCGGCGTTCAGCAAGAAATTCAAGGAAACCTACGGCGAAGCGCCGGGGCGGCTGCGAGCACGGTAGACGCAACAACGCAGATCAAAATGTGGGAGCGGGCTTGCTCGCGAATGCGGAGTGTCAGTCACCAGATGTATTGACTGATCCACCGCATTCGCGAGCAAGCCCGCTCCCACATTGGTTTTTTGTTTCTTCAGTTATTGCGGTGTCCGGGCCGGCAATAGCTTGAGCGTACTACGAGTATTCGCCGTCACTTCCTCATCATTAAAATGCGCCTGCTCATACCCGCCTTCGATGTACGTCTCCGCCTGATCGGAATAGTGCTTGTCGAACGGCACACCACTCTGCCCGACCGGGTTGATGGTCAGCCCATGGGCGGCATCGGCGAAATCAATCAGGCGTCGGGTCGACGGCCCGTACGTCACCGGCCACGGCGCCGGGCCGATCTGTGCGGATTGGTTGTTGGGCACTTCATGGGTGCCGGGAGCGGCAAACGGGCCTACGTTGACGATCTTGTCCAACGGCTTCTGCGAGCCCAGTGGATGGCCGTGGGTCAGGGTGTGGGCCTTGCCCCATTGCCACTGCGATGGGTCGTCACCAAAGGTCGCCTTGAGGTGTTGCAGGCTGTTGTCCCAGGCAAGCTTGACGGTCTCGGCGCGGTGGCCATCCCACCACGGCGAATCCGCTGAAGCGGCCAGGCGCGGCAAGGCTGCGTCCACTACCCGAGTGGTGAGCAAGGTCTTGAACATCCCATCGCCCAGTTTCGGGTGGAACGCCGCGTCAGTGAGGTTGAACAGGAACTGGTTGAACAGCGTGGCACTGGTGGAGTCCAGCGGGTAATCGCCTTTCCAGGCTGCCAGTTGCTCCACCAGCTTCAACTGCGCCGGGTCCTTGACCACCTCACGCAGCACCGGCAGCAGCGGTGCCAGCAGCCGTGGGCCGTAGGCGGTGGTGGTGCCGAGCTGCAAGGCCTGGCTGTTTTCCACGTCCCATTTCACGCTGTTGTCGCTCAGTTGCGCGTTCAACTGCTGGCCACGGTCTGCCAGGTTGTAATACCCGGGGATCGGCATGCCGGTGGGTGACGCCGGCTGGGCATTGGCGGACACCACATATCCGCGGGCCGGGTTTTCTTCCTGGGGGTTGGCGCTGAATGGGTAGAAACCGAGCTTGTCCGCCTGGGCGGTACTGCCGTCGAGGATAAAGCCCGGGTTGACCCCGGCCGGGCGGATCGGCAATTGCGCTGCCGCCCACCAGCCGATATCACCCTTGGCATTGGCCCATACGATGTTCAAGCCAGGCGCCTGGACCTTGGCCGCCGCCGCACGCGCTTTGGCGAGGGTATCGGCACGGTTGAGCTGATAGAAACCGTCGAGGATCGGATTTTCGGTATCCAGGAATGCCCACCACATGGCAATCGGCGTCTTGCCGGCATTCTCGCCGAGCACGTCATTGATGATCGGACCGTGGGGCGAGGTGCGCAGCGTCAGGGTTACCGGGTCCTGGCCCTTGACCGCGATCTGTTGCTCGCTGCTGGTCATGTCCACCCACTTGTCGTGGTACCAGACCTGGTTGGGGTTGTCCGGGTTGACCTTCTCGGCGATCAGGTCGAGGTCATCGTTCTGGAACATGGTCAGGCTCCAGCCGAAATCCTTGTTGTGGCCCAGGAATGCCACCGGCACCAGCGCGTTGTGATAACCGTACAGCTCGAAGCCCGGCGCCGACAGCTGCGCCTCGTACCACACCGACGGCACCGAGAAACGGATATGCGGGTCACCCGCCAGCAACGGCTTGCCGCTCTTGGTGCGGCTGCCGCTGATGGCCCAGGCATTGCTGCCTTCGAACTGCGGCAGGCCGTTGTCGGCCATGGCCTGTTCGCTCAACTGGGCAATGGCGCCGAGGTCTTTCCAGTCACCGGCCGCCAGGTTCAGCGCGCCCTTGGGCTGCCAGTCGAGGTCGAAGACCTTCAGGTAGTCGTTGCCCAACTGATCGCGTACGTAGGTCAGCAAGGGTTCGGTGCGAAAGGCTGCGGCAAAGCTGTAGGCCAGGTAGCCGGCGACGCTGATGGTGTCTTCGGCGGTGAACGGGCGCTTGGGGATGCCCAGTACGTCGAACTCCATGGGTTTGGCGTGGCTGTCCTGATACTGGTTGACCCCGTCCAGGTAGGCTTGCAGGGCCTTCCAGGACGCAGACTCATGGTCCATGTGTTCGACGTAGCTCAAGGCGCGCTCGCGAATGCGCAGGCTGCGGAACAGTTTGTCGGTTTCCAGCAACTTGGGTCCCAGCACCTCGGCCAGCTCGCCACGGGACAGGCGCCGCATGATCTCCATCTGGAACAACCGGTCCTGGGCATGCACGTAGCCGAGGGCACGGTACAGGTCGGTCTCGTTCTCGGCGCGGATATGCGGCACGCCTCGGTCGTCGTAGCGCACGGTGACCGAACCTTGCAGATGGGCCAGCTCCACCGTGCCCTGGCGGGTCGGCTGCTTGCTGTACACGTACCAGCCGGCGCCAACCATAAGGGCTACGAGCAGGATGGCCAGCGCGGTCAGGATGCGTTTCATGGGTTGTCCCTTATTAGTCGGTCACCGTGAAGATTCGGGCAGTTTAGTGGGTTTGGCGAGCGCTGCGGAAAATGCTCTCGGGTTCGTGCTCCCTGAACCTGAGCTGCATGAAGTGGGGGTTCTGAAGTGGGCCGCGGGTAGGCGGAGTATTATGTTTACTCTGTTACATGAAACCAGCGGCGCGATGATTCACCCCGTCATCCGGGCGCGCCTTTGCTATCACTTTCGGAATGCAATTTATGACAGATCCCAGCCGTGCACAGGTGCCTTATGCCTGCTGCATGGAAACGCCATCGCTGATCAGCAATTTTTTGCGATACCCGCCGGTGGGTTTCACTGCCCAGCTGTCAGCACAGGGACTGCCGTACTTTTTCACCCGGTTCGACCTGCAGACCACCGCCGACGATGAGCTGCGTAGCCGCCTGCGCAGTTGGCCGGGGTACCGTTTGTGGCAGTCATGGCTGCATATCGACACCTGTTTTATCGGCACCACGGTCAGCGAATATTCCCCGTTCCCGCTGAACGTACCGCCACAGGACATGGCGCAATGGCTGCAACAGGAGTGTGCACCGCAACGCAAGCTCACCATCGTCAAGGATGTGCCGCTGGATTCTCCGCTGCTCAGCGTTGAGGACAATCGCTACGCACACGCGTTGATCGAGGCCTGCACCCAGCGCGGATTCATCAATGTAGAGGGCCAGGCGCTGGCCTATGTACCGATCGACTTCAGCTCGACGGATGAGTATCTGTCGCGGTTGTCCCACAGCCGTCGCCGCAATATCCGCCGCAAGCTACGCAGCCGTGATGAGCTGCGCATCGAGATCCTGGACACCGGCGATGCCCGCTTCAGCGATGAGCAATGGCAGCAGGAACTGTATCGGTTGTACAAGGCGGTGTACGCACAGAGCGAAATCCACTTCGACTTGCTCACGCCCGAATTCTTCATCCAGTTGCTCACCGATTCCGACAGCGGCGGGCATGTGTTCTGCTACTGGGACGAAGACGAACTGGTTGGCTATAACCTGTGCTACCAGCAAGACGGCAAGTTGCTCGACAAGTACATCGGCCTGAACTACCCGCTGGCGCTGGAGCACAACCTGTACTTCGTCAGCTGGTTTGTGAACCTGGAGTTCGCCCTGGAAAAGGGCCTGCAGTTTTATGTCGCGGGGTGGACCGACCCACAGGTCAAGTCCAGCCTCGGCGCCAAGTTCACGTTTACCCGCCATCTGGTGTGGGTGAGGAACCCGCTGCTGCGCAAAGTGATGAACCGTTTCCGGCACCATTTTGAAAGCGATACGCAGTGGCAGCAGGAGCAAACCGCATGAGCCAGGCCCGTCCCGCATTGATCCTCGATTTTGACGGGGCCGTGAATAACATTCCCGGCGCCCTTACCCTGCCGTTGCAAGCCTGGCAGGAGAAGATCCGTTTCGGCTGCCGCTGGGCGCAGTTCAAGGAGCTGGAGAACGCCCTGCACGCGCAGATGCCCAGCGACTACGGCTGTGTGTTTACCGGCAGCGGTGATTATCACCACCTCAGCCAGCTGTTGTTGAACCGTCTTCCCACCCAGCAAAAGATCCAGTTGATCATTTGCGATAACCACCCGGACAACATGCGTTATCCGTTTGGTATCCATTGTGGGTCTTGGGTCTACTGGGCCAGCCGCCTGCCGCAGGTCGAGCACGTTCACGTGCTGGGCATTGGCTCGCCGGACATTTCCCTCAAGCACGCCTGGGAGAATCACTGGTCGCCGCTGGTGAAACGCAAGCTGACCTACTGGAACACCAACGTCGATACCCGCTGGTTGAACTGGATCGGCGCAGGCCGCAGCAATCGTGCATTCACCAGCGCGGACGAGTTGATGAGCGCGTTCCTGGCGCAGCTCGACCCTTCGCTGCCGGTGTATCTCTCCATCGACAAAGACGTGCTGAGCCCGCAGGTGGTGAATACCAACTGGGACCAGGGCGAGTTTCTGGAGAAGCATTTGAATGCGCTGATCGATGCCTGCCACGGCAGCATTATTGGCGCGGACATTACCGGCGACGTGTCCGCCTACCACTACCAGAGCAAGTTCAAGCGCTGGCTGAGTGCGTCGGATGGCCAGGAAGAGCTGCCGGAGAACCAGGTGGTGATCTGGCAACAGCAGCAGAATGAGCTGAATGCGCGCTTGTTGACCCGTATCGATCAAAGCTGGGCCTAGCGTTTAAGAATCCGCCGCAGATGATCCAGCACTTGCTCGAACAGCTCGTCCGTCAGCCAGTGGCTATTGCTGATCGACAGTGTCTGGGCGGCGAAGCTTTGCGCGCGGGGGATATCGGCGCCTTGCTGTAACAGCGGGGTGAGTGCCGGGTAGCCCGGCAATACGTGGATGAACAGGCGGGTCACGCCCAGGCCTGCCGTCCACAGCTGCGCCATCGCGGTATCGCGGGTTTGTGCGCTGGGCATCACCACCATCAGGAACGGCCAGGTGCCTTGCTGGCCCGGGCTGTCGGTCAACACCGACACGCCGGGCAAGCTGCTCAGCTGCGCCACGCGACGCAAGGCCCGCAGGCGGCCTTGCTGCAAATGCTCGGGCAAGCGTGCCAGGGCTGCGGCGCCGACCTTCTGGCGATAGCCGCCGAGGCGGTGCAACGGAATATCGTTGACGGAAAAGTCGTCGCCTACCGCCGCCACTTCATCGCCCCGCGCCAACGCCGCCCGCAGCGGCTTGCCGTACACGTACTTCAGCCCGCGGGGCTGATACGCCGCGGCATAGCCCCACAGCTCGGCGCTGCGTTGCACTTCCCAGCGCAGGCTGAAGGGCAAGTCCTGCCGGCATTGCTGGTGCAACGCCTGATGCAGCGCCGGATCCCGGCTGAACAACACACCGCCTTCAGCCGTCGTCAGGCCTTTGCCCAGTGCCATGCTGAAAAAGCCGATGTCGCCTTTCAGTCCGACGCTTTTTCCATCATCCAGTGCGCCCATGGCTTGGGCGGCGTCTTCGATCACCGCAATGCCGAGTGGCTCGGCAATGCGCTTGGCAGCCTCCACATCCGCCACACGCCCGGCCAGGTGAGTGACGACGATCGCCAAGGTGTTTTGGTTGCACAGCTGCGCCAGCTGGTGTTCGTCCAGGTCGATGCTGCCGGGCTGCAGATCGCACGCTACCACGCGCAAAGGCGGGCAGTGATGGGCCGCCAGGGCCACCAGCGGGCAGGTATAGGCCGGCACGATAAGCTCGGTGCGCCCCGGCGTGCGCTGCTGCAACACCCGCAGCGCCATGATCAGCGCGGCGGTGCCGGAGCAGGGCAGGGCCGGCAGCGGGATGTCGAGCTGTCGGGCCAGGTCGCGGGCCAGGTCGCCCGAGCGGTTGAACAAGTCCTGCCAGCGCAGGGGAAGCCCCGCCGTTGGCGGAATCTCCCGCTGGCTGACAACGGGCGTCATGACGCCAGCGTCTGCGAGGGTTCGGCCTCGACGGTCTTGCTTTCTTTGTCTTCGCTGCGCGCCAGGCACAGTATGCCCGCGATAATCAGCGCGCCACCGACGATTTTGGGCAGGGTAAGGGTGTCGTTGAACAGCCAGACGGAGATCAGCGTCACGCTGATCAGCTCCAGGTGTGACGCCGCAAACGCCGGGCCCACCGGGGCGTATTTCAACAGCGTCATCCAGGTGAAAAACGCGCCGATGTAGCCCACGAATGCGCCGTAGATCCATGGCGCACCGAACACGCGGATCAACCAGGCGGCGTCCATCGTCAGCGGTTCGGCATGAATCGAGGCGAACTTGAAACTGACCTGCGCCAAGGTATCGAAAATGATCAGCGACAGAAAACCCAGGATATAAAACCGTTTCATTACTCGAACCCCACGACGGTCACGCCACAGGCGATCAGCATGATGCCGATCAACCGCCATTTGCTCAGGCTTTCCTTGAACAGGAAACGCCCCGCAATCATGATCACGACAATATTGATGGAGCCCAGCATCACCCCGACCGACAACGGCACCAGTGTCAGGAAGGCCAGCCACAGCACGAATTCGAACACATAGCAGATGATGCCCAGCCAGATCCACGGACGCTTGAGCATATGGCGCCAGTGGGCCATGCCGTCATGCTCGGCGCTGGCTGAGGCTGCGGCTTTGAACGCCAACTGGCCGGACGTATCAACGATAACGTTGAGTATCCAGAGGATGATGGTTAATTGGCTCATGTGTTCCCGTGTCGTCTGCTTGTACGGCTAGTTGCTTACGATACAGGAGCGTGCCGATACAGTTGTTCGAGTTTGTCGAACGAACAGCGTCTGTTCAGCTTGCCGAGTCAGGGTGGAGACGTTTCCCCGTTCCACTCGCAATAACAGCCCACCGCCAGGGTGTGGGTCGCATTGACCTCGCGTCCGCCTTCGAGGGCTTGCAGGATCGGCTCGATAAAGCTGTTGCTGGAGTTACACGTCAACCCTTCGCTGTAGGGCCCGAAATACGCCAGCTTGCCGCTGCGGTCCCAGATGCCTACGGCAGGGCTGGCCGGCAGATGCTGGGCACCGGGCACGGCCTTGAGGGCCTTCATCGAGCCCAGGGTGGCGGGCAACTGCCCGTGGCTGCCGGCTTTCTGCAGGGAATAGAACTCCACGCCCTGGGGGGCGTACTGCTCGATCAACTCGCCAAGGTGCTGCTGGTTGCCGACATTGCACGGGCAGGCGGGGTCCCAGAAGTGCACCAGGCGGATCGGGCCCGGGCCGGCAAGCTCGGCCGGCAGGCTCAGGCTGTCACCGGAAAACACCGCCGTATGCTCACTGAATGCCCGCAGGTAGCGTCCCTGGAACCAGTCATACGCCGCCCACAACACCCCGGCGCAAATGATCACGATCAGGCTGGCGAAGAGGGTGGTGCGGTAGGGCTGTCGCATTTGGATCAATCCTCGGAGGACGCGTAGCTTGCCATGCTTGCCCTGACAGATGAATATCGCGGCTCGATATTCATCTGTTCAATGCGTTGAAGCCACAGTCTGGAAGTTCTTATGCCCGTTACGTTTGACCCTGATCATCTACGCGAAAGCTTGCGCCCACTGGTGGACGCGCAGCCGCTTTCAGCCGAGGCCCGGGTCTACCAGCGCTTCTACGGCCTGGACCTCGCTGCCCGCAAGGTGCCCGCGACAAGCCGCCTGGGGCGGTTTGCGGTGGATGGGTTCGACGTGGTCTGCCAGGTGTGGTGGCCACCGGTGCCGGTGGCGACGATGTTCCTGTTCCATGGCTTCTACGACCATATGGGCCTGTACCGGCATGCCGTGGACTGGGCGCTGGACCAGGGTTTTGTGGTGATCGCCTGCGACTTGCCGGGCCACGGCCTGTCCAGCGGCGAGCGGGCCAGCATTGATGACTTTGCGGTGTACCAGGACGTGGTGCAGGCGTTGTTTGAACAGGCCAAGGCGCTGCAGTTGCCGCAGCCGTGGCACTTGTTCGGGCAAAGCACCGGCGGCGCGATTGTGGTGGATCACCTGCTTAGCCACGGCGTCGACAGCCCGGCCCAGGGCAAGACGTTCCTGTTGTCACCGCTGGTGCGGCCCCGCGCCTGGGGTTGGTCGCAGCTCAGTTATTACCTACTGCGCCCGTTCGTCAAAGGCATTGCCCGGCGCTTCAGCGATAACACCAACGACCCGCAGTTCAAGCCGTTCCTGGAGGCCGACCCATTGCAGCCACGGCAGTTGCCGACTGCCTGGGTGGGCGCCCTGGCGCGCTGGATCAAACGTGTTGAAGCGGCGCCACGCAGCACGCGGCGGCCGTTGATCGTGCAGGGTGAGGAAGACATGACGGTGGACTGGCAGCACAACCTGAAGGTGCTGCGCAGCAAGTTCGACCAGCCGGAGGTGTTGATGCTGCCGCGTGGCAGGCATCACTTGGCGAATGAGATTCCGGAGATTCGGCAGCAATACTTCGGGTTTCTCACCGACCACCTGAAATAACGCAATCCAAATGTGGGAGCGGGCTTGCTCGCGAAGGCGGTCGATCAGTTAGCATAACCAGTGACTGGCACACCGTCTTCGCGAGCAAGCCCGCTCCCACAGGGTTACTGCGCCAGGCTCGAGGTGCTTTGGCCGACCGCCAGCCCGGCGCGAATCGCCGCCAGTGCCGCCTTGTAGTACGCCTTGCCCTCCGGCGACTCCGCGAACGTCGCGAACTCTTCCAGCTCCGGGTCGGACAAATCCCGGTAGACGTACAACAGCGTGTTGTTCAGATCATTGCCGATCTGCTGCATCAGGCGCTCACGCTGGCCGTTCAACATGCCCTGCGCCTGGCCTCCGCCCAACAGCCCGGGGATCATCTGGCTCAAGCTGTCGGCCGCCACGCCGGCAATCGCCAGGCTGACTTCAGCCCCGGCTTCCCGCGCAGGCAAGGCCTGGGCCAGGTGGCCGATGATCAGGCTGCGGGTGGCATCGGCTTCCATGTGCGGCAAGCCCTGGGCGTTCTTCGCCAGTTGATCGCGGCGGGTGGCCAGCAACTCGGCGGCGACAATCTTGCGGCCCAGCGGCGACTGGAAGAAGGCCAGTGCCGGCTTAGGGTCCGCCAAATTCTTGCGCAGTTGCGCTTCGGCGCGCTGGTCTACCGACTGGGGCGCGAAGCGTTTATTGCTGTTGTCCACCAGCGCCTGATACACCGCCGGCGGCAGGCTGTTGCGGTAGCGTTGCTGGGCGGCACTGAGGGCGTCATTAAAATGCGCGCGCTGGTCTGCCCAGCCGGCGACCTTGTACAACTGGTCATGGCTGTCTGCCCAGGCGGGCAAAACGCAGAACATCAGCAAGGAAAAAAAC
Source organism: Pseudomonas sp. B6001 (assembly GCF_013386015.1). Classification (NCBI taxonomy): domain Bacteria; kingdom Pseudomonadati; phylum Pseudomonadota; class Gammaproteobacteria; order Pseudomonadales; family Pseudomonadaceae; genus Pseudomonas; species Pseudomonas sp. B6001. The sequence goes on along the minus strand of NZ_JACAOX010000002.1, from coordinate 310,187 downwards.
AAACGACGCATATGGACTCCTGTCAGTCGGCCACTATTGTCCGTGTCGGGCGTAGGATTTGTCGAGAAATCCTATCGGTCACCTGACTAAAGTGTATTCAGACGCTCGGCGGCTCTGTCGGATTCACAGGCGTATGGATACTATGCGCGCCATGCCCATACCCTCCGATCACCCGCTGCTGTTACGCATTGTCGATGACCTGGCCGCACAAGGCTGGTCGCAGCAGAATATCTTCCTGCCCGAGGCTCTGACCCTCGAACTGGCGGCTGAGTGCCAAAAACGCGCCGCCGAAGGTGAATTGGCGCCCGCGGCGGTCGGACGGGGGCCTTCCCAGGAGATTCGCGAGGGCATCCGGGGTGACCATATCCAGTGGCTGGAGCCGGGCGAAGTGGTGGCCTGCGATAATTACCTGGAGCTGATGGACAGCCTGCGGGTGGCGATGAACCGTGGCCTGTTCCTGGGCCTGGAAGACTTCGAAAGCCACTTCGCGATGTACCCGCCGGGGGCGTTTTACCTCAAGCATGTGGACCGTTTTCGCGATGACGACCGGCGCATGGTGTCGGCGGTGATCTACTTGAACAACGCCTGGCTGCCGGAACATGGCGGCCAGTTGCGCATGTACCTCAAGGGCGACGTCGAATACGATGTGGTGCCCACCGGCGGTTGCCTGGTGGTATTCCTGTCGGGGGAAATCCCCCATGAAGTCATGCCCGCCACCCGCGAACGCCTGTCCCTCACCGGCTGGTTTCGCCGGCGGGGCAACGAGCCGTTTTGATGATGCAAAAGATTCTGGTCAGCCGCTGCCTGCTGGGGCACCGGGTACGCTACGACGGAGGGGCCAGCGGGCCTTTCGACCAACTGGCCGCGTGGCAGGCCGAAGGCCGGGTGGTTGCCGTGTGCCCGGAAGTGGCGGGTGGCTTGCCGACGCCACGGCCGTCTGCCGAAATCCCGGGCGGGCAGGGGGTTGACGTGTGGGAAGGCCGCGCCCAGGTGCTGACGGCCCAGGGGGAAGACTTCAGCGAAGCGTTCCTCGATGGCGCCCGCCAGGCATTGGCGCTGGTACAGCGTCACAATATCCGCGTCGCCGTACTCAAGGCCAACAGCCCGTCGTGCGGCAATCTGCTGACCTATGACGGTACCTTCACCGGCGTAAAGGTCACCGGCGAAGGCGTGACGGCGGCGTTGCTCAAGCGCCATGGGGTACTGGTGTTCAGTGAGCTGGAGTTGCCTGAAGCGGCAGTGGCCCTGGCAAAATGCTCAAGCCCGACATAGATCAACATGTGGGGCGGGCTTGCTCGCGAAAGCGCAGTGTCAGTCACCCGATGCTCAAGCCGAGCCACCGCATTCGCGAGCAAGCCCGCTCCCACATTGACCGAGTCGTTTATTCGGCCTTTTTCACCGGCTTGCTCGCATCCATCCCGAACCACTTCTCCGACAGCGCCGCCAGCCGGCCATCGGCCTTCACTCGTTGCAGGGCCTTGTCCAGGCTGGCCTTGAACGCCGGGTTACCCTTCTGGAACGGAATCGCCAGGCTCAGCGTCGGGCCGACGTCTGCGCCTTCCTTCACCGGCAGCTGGCTGTCGCGAATCGCGTAGGGAATCAGCAGCCGATCACTGATGGCGGCATCGATCTGTTGATCGGCAACGTCCTTGATCGGCTGCCTGGCATCGGCATAGCTGCGCAAATCAACGCCCTCGGCGGTGCGCGCCTGCTCCACAAACTGGCTGCCCTGGGCCACGCCCAACGCCTTGCCCTTGAGCGCCGCAAAGCTGCCCAACGGGCGCTGTTCCTGCTTGCGCACGATCAGCTGTGCGCTGGAGTAGCTGTAGGGCTCGCTGAAGTCGAAACGATCCGCCAGTTCAGGAGTCATAGCGATATGGTTGATGGCCACGTCGTACTTGGCGCTTTCCACGCCGGGCAGCAACTCGGCGGCATCGACAGTGATAAAGGAGGGGCGTACGTCCATTTCCTTGGCCAGCAACTCACCCAGCTCCACTTCAAAACCGGTGAGTTTGTCGCCTTCCTTGAAGTTGAAGGGCGGGGTGTTGGCTTCCATTGCGATGCGCAGTTCCCCGCGGTCAAATACATCGTCGATCAGTTCGGCATGGGCCAAGGGACTTGCAAGGGGCAGTAAAAGTAACAGGCCAGGCAGGAAACGCATGGTCGCTCCTAAAGAATTCGAATGAGCGAAGCGTTGTTCAGGCTCGCTTTGCTATGGTGTTGAATGCCTTGGACAGCAATTTGTCGCGAAGTTGTCATAACCCTACAGATTTCCCGGAAAAACTGGAGAAGTGAATGAAAGCCTTTTTGACCCGTGCAACCCTGGCCAGCCTATTGCTGGGCGCTTCGATGCTGGCGACCGCTGCTGATGGCATCCCGCGCAGCGCTCCACCAGAAGGTGCCAAAGTGTTCATCGTGTCGCCCAAAGATGGCGCCACCGTCGATAAAACCTTCACCGTGAAATTCGGCATGGAAGGCCTGAAATTGGCTCCGGCCACCAGCCAGGACCCGGGCACCGGCCACCACCACCTGCTGATCGACCAGAAAGAATTGCCGGATGCCAGCGTGCCGATCCCGGCCACCGATACCGTGATCCACTACGGCAAGGCCCAGACCGAAACCGAGCTGACCCTCACCCCAGGCAAGCACACGCTGCAACTGGTAGCCGGCGACAAACTGCACATGCAGTTCAACCCGACTGTAGCCTCGAAAGTCATCACGGTTAACGTCAAGTAAGATTTGTTCAGACAAAAAAAGGGAGACCCGAGGGTCTCCCTTTTTTATGCGCGTTTAGCGATTAGAACAACACGCGGCTACGGATAGTGCCGTTGATGTGTTGCAGCTTCTCTTGCGCCAGGTCCGAATACTCGGCGTCTACGTCGATAACCACGTAGCCGACTTTCTCGTTGGTCTGCAGGAACTGACCGGAAATGTTGATGCCGTTTTCCGCGAAGACCTTGTTGATCTCCATCATCACGCCAGGGATGTTCTGGTGGATGTGCAGCAGACGGTGCTTGCCAGGGTGCGCCGGCAGAGCCACTTCCGGGAAGTTGACCGAGGACACCGACGTACCGTTGTCGCTGTACTTGACCAGTTTCTCCGACACTTCCAGGCCGATGTTGGCTTGGGCTTCAGCGGTGGAACCGCCGATGTGCGGGGTCAGGATCACGTTGTCCAGGCCACGCAGCGGGCTTTCGAAGATGTCGTCGTTAGAGCGCGGCTCAACCGGGAACACGTCGATGGCGGCGCCGATCAGGTGCTTGTCCTTGATCGCGTCGGCCAGGGCGTCCAGCTCGACCACGGTGCCGCGTGCAGCGTTGATCAGGATCCCGCCCTTCTTGATGGCGCGGATTTCCTTCTCGCCGATCATCCACTGGGTTTCAGCGGTTTCCGGTACGTGCAGGGTCACGATGTCGGACATGCCCAGCAGCTCGGTCAGGCTCGACACCTGGGTGGCGTTGCCCAATGGCAGCTTGGTCAGGGTGTCGTAGAAGAACACCTGCATGCCCAGGCCTTCGGCCAGTACCGACAACTGCGTGCCGATCGAGCCGTAACCGACGATACCCAGCTTCTTGCCGCGGATTTCGAAGGAGTTGGCTGCGCTCTTGATCCAGCCGCCACGGTGGCAGGAAGCGTTCTTCTCGGGAATACCGCGCAGCAACAGGATCGCCTCGGCCAATACCAGCTCAGCAACGGAGCGGGTGTTGGAGTACGGTGCGTTGAACACCGCGATGCCGCGCTCGCGCGCTGCGTTGAGGTCGACCTGGTTGGTGCCGATGCAGAAACAGCCGACAGCTACCAACTTCTTGGCGTGATCGAAGATCTCTTCGGTCAGCTGAGTGCGGGAGCGAATGCCGATAAAGTGCGCGTCGGCGATCTTTTCCTTGAGCTGGGCTTCCGGCAGAGAACTGGTGATGTACTCAATGCTGGTGTACCCGGCGGCCTTCAGGACTTCGACGGCCGATGGGTGGACGCCTTCCAGAAGAAGGAACTTGATCTTGCTCTTATCGAGAGAAGTCTTGCTCATCTGCGTAAACCTGTATCCCGGAGAAAAATGGCAGGGAATCGGATCACGTAAGCTGACCCGGACGGCAGGAAAGCCGTCACCGCAGAACGCCCTTGGGCACTATCCTGCGGGGGCGGTATGCTAGCATACGTGCCCCGCTAAACACCCATTCCTGCGACGTGAAGCGTTCTCAGGATGACCATGAATTGTTCGAGAGTTCTGTCGATGACCCATCCTGCCCTGATTGATGAGCTGAAGACCCTGGTTGAGCCTGGCAAGGTCCTGACCGATGCTGACTCCCTTGAGGCTTATGGCAAGGACTGGACCAAGCATTTCGCGCCGGCCCCGGTGGCCATCGTCTTCCCGAAGACCACCGAGCAGGTGCAGGCCATCGTCCGTTGGGCCAATGAGCACAAGGTCGCGCTGGTGCCGTCCGGTGGCCGTACCGGCCTGTCGGCCGCTGCCGTCGCTGCGAATGGCGAAGTGGTTGTGTCGTTCGACTATATGAACCAGATCCTCGACGTTAACCTCACCGACCGCACCGCCGTGTGCCAGCCGGGTGTGGTCACCAAGCAATTGCAGAACGTCGCCGAAGAAAAAGGCCTGTACTACCCGGTGGATTTCGCCTCGTCGGGTTCCAGCCAGATTGGCGGCAATATCGGCACCAATGCCGGCGGGATCAAGGTCATTCGCTACGGCATGACCCGTAACTGGGTGGCCGGTATGAAAGTCGTCACCGGCAAGGGCGACCTGCTGGAGTTGAACAAAGACCTGATCAAGAACGCCACCGGCTACGACATGCGCCAGCTGTTCATCGGCGCTGAAGGCACCCTGGGCTTTGTGGTCGAAGCGACCATGCGCCTGGACCGTGCGCCGAAAAACCTTACCGCGATGGTGCTCGGCACCACCGACTTCGACTCGATCATGCCGGTGCTGCACGCCTTCCAGAGCAAGCTGGACCTGACCGCCTTCGAATTCTTTTCCGACAAGGCCCTGGCCAAAGTCCTCGGTCGCGGCGACGTGCCGGCGCCGTTCGAATCCGACTGCCCGTTCTACGCGCTGCTGGAATTTGAAGCGACCACCGAAGAAGTGGCCAACGATGCCCTGGCCACGTTCGAACACTGCGTCGAGCAGGGCTGGGTGCTGGACGGCGTGATGAGCCAGAGCGAAACCCAACTGCACAACCTGTGGAAGCTGCGCGAGTACATCTCCGAGACCATCTCCCACTGGACGCCGTACAAGAACGACATTTCGGTGACTGTGTCGAAAGTGCCAGCCTTCCTGAAGGAAATCGACGCGATCGTCGGCGAACACTACCCGGACTTCGAAATCGTCTGGTTCGGCCACATCGGCGACGGCAACCTGCACCTGAATATCCTCAAGCCGGAAAACCTGAGCAAGGACGAGTTCTTCGCCAAGTGCGCCACCGTCAACAAGTGGGTGTTCGAGACCGTGCAGAAGTACAACGGCTCGATCTCCGCCGAACACGGCGTGGGCATGACCAAGCGCGATTACCTGACCTACAGCCGCTCGCCGGTTGAAATTGAATACATGAAGGCAGTGAAAGCGGTGTTCGACCCTAACGGGATCATGAACCCAGGCAAGATTTTCGCTGTTTAACAGTCCCTGAAGGAGTCGGTCCATGAGCTACCAGCACAAGTATGTCGACGGCACCAATATTCACTTTCCCCTGGGGAAGGTGGTGTGCATCGGGCGTAACTACGCCGAACACGCCAAGGAACTGGATAACCCGGTACCGACCGAGCCGCTGCTGTTTATCAAGCCCGGCAGTTGCGTAGTGGCACTGGAAGGCGGTTTTGCCATCCCTACCGAGCGCGGTTCGGTGCATTACGAAGCGGAAATCGCGGTGTTGATCGGCAAGCCGTTGTCGGCCAAACCGAGCCGCGAGGAAGTACTGGACGCCATCTCCGGCTTCGCCCCGGCCCTGGACCTGACCCTGCGGGACAAACAGGCCGAGCTGAAAGCCAAGGGCCTGCCGTGGGAAATCGCCAAGTCGTTTGACGGTGCGGCGGTGATTGCCCCGTTCGTGGTCGGCAGCACTTTCCCGGATGTGACGGATATCGGCATTCGCCTGACCATCAACGGCGAAGTGCGCCAGGACGGCAACAGCGCGATCATGCTCAACCCGATCATCCCGATGATCCAGTACATGGCCGGCTGCTTCTCGTTGCAGGCCGGGGATGTGATCCTCACCGGTACGCCGGCAGGCGTGGGCCCGCTGAATGTGGGTGACGAGCTGGTGCTGGAATTGCCGGGTGTGAGCCGCTTCGAAAGCAGCGTTCGCTGAATACCTGGCGAAACGCGGTCAAAAATGTGGGAGCGGGCTTGCTCGCGAAAGCGGTGTATCAGTGACAGATTCAGTGACTGATACTCCGCATTCGCGAGCAAGCCCGCTCCCACATTTGATCTGTGTACTGCCACCCAATCGGGTTTTTGCATTTTTTTCACACCTCATCCGGATAATCCTCAGCCTCCTGCGCGCGGACCTTTTGATCCTGTGCTATCCCCTAAAGCTGACTTTCTGGAAAGCGTAATGGCCGTGCCTCTCCCATCCGTAAAACCCACGTTGCGTTCACGCCTTGCCATGCGCTGGTATTCCTGGCTGTTCCTCGCCGGCGCGATCATTTACGGCGTGGCCTGGGCGATGCACTGGGACGACCGCGGCGTGTTGTGGCTGGCGGAGGGCTTCGAAACCCCGGCCGAGCGCCTGGAAAGCGTCTGGCTCCCGGACTACCACGCGGTGATCGACGCCAAGCTGCTGCCCGGCATGGAGAAGGACGAAGCCTCGGACCTCGTCTATAACCCGCTGACCAAGACCCTGTTCTCGGTGATGGGCAAGAACCCGTTCCTGGTTGAACTGACCCTGCAAGGCGACGTGCTGCGCAAGATGCCGCTCAACGGCTGGAACAACCCGGAAGGCGTGACCATGATGGAAAACGGCCTGATGGCCGTGGTCGATGAGCGCCAGCACAGCCTGACCATCGTCAAGGTCGACCCGCAGACCCAGCAGTTGAACAAAGCCGACTTCCCGTCCTATGACCTGGGCCCGTCCAAGGACCAGAACAAAGCCTTTGAGGCGGTGACCTGGGACAAGCGCAACCAACAGCTGATCCTCGGCGAAGAACGCCCACCGGCCCTGTTCACCTGGAAAAGCGACGGCAGCCAGACCCTCTCCGGCGCCAAGCAAAAGCTCGCCAGCACTGAACTGGACATGCGTAACCTGTCGGCGCTGACCGTCGACCCACGTACCGGCCACCTGCTGGCGCTGTCGGCGGACTCCCATCTGTTGCTGGAACTGGACGAGAAGGGCGAGCAGGTCAGCTTCATGACCTTGCTGGGTGGCTTCAATGGCTTGAAAAAGACCATCCCGCGTGCCGAAGGCGTGACGATGGATGAGAACGGCACGCTGTACATGGTCAGCGAGCCGAATCTGTTCTATCGCTTCGAGAAGCAGGCGCAGTAGTTCGATTACGTCAGATTTCTCTCTATCTGCGGCATCCGCCAGACACCCGGGGCGTTTAAGTTTAAATTCAGGCGACCGTGATATTCATTCGCCAGTTTTTACTCTGAGCCCCGCCCGATGCGTCGACTTGCCCGCCCCAAACCTGCTTTTTTTATCCTGATCCTGATCGCCCTGGTGGCGTGCGGTGTGGTTGCCCAGCAATTGCGCCTGTTTGAGCGTGCCTGGTTCAACTGGCAATCCTGGCGCAATCCCGCCGGGGAGCACTCCATTGGCCTTGGGGATTACCGGGTGGCCCTGGAGGCGCAGGTGATCGACGGCCTCAACGATGATGTCTCGGCACTGACCTTTGATCCGGTGCGCAACAGCCTGTTTACCGTGACCAACAAGAACGCTGAGCTGGTCGAACTGTCCCTGGACGGCAAAATCCTGCGGCGCATTGCGCTGGTGGGGTTTGGCGATGCCGAGGCCGTGGAGTACATCAGCGACAACACCTACGTGATCAGCGACGAACGCCAGCAGCGGCTGATCAAGGTCCATGTGGATGACGACACCCAATTCCTCGATGCCGCCGACGCCGAGCAAATGACCCTCGGCGTGCACCTGGGCGGCAACAAGGGCTTCGAAGGCCTGGCCTATGACTCGGTGGGCAAGCGCCTGTTTGTGGCCAAGGAACGCGACCCGATGCTGATCTACGAGGTCCACGGCTTTCCGCATTTCAAACCGGAAAAAACCTACTCGGTGCACGTGATCAACAACCCCAAGCGCGATGCCGGGTTGTTTGTGCGCGACCTGTCGAGCCTGCAATACGACGAGCGTAGCGGTCATCTGCTGGCGCTGTCGGATGAGTCATTTTTGGTGCTGGAACTGGATGTCGACGGTCGCCCCCTGAGCAGCCTGTCGCTGCTCAAGGGGCGCCATGGCCTGAAGCAGCGCGTGCCTCAGGCCGAGGGGATCGCCATGGACAACGACGGCACGTTGTACATGGTCAGTGAGCCCAATCTTTTCTATGTATTCAAAAAAACCAAGTCTTGAGTCATGTGCAGAACAAATGTGGGAGCGGGCTTGCTCGCGAATGCGGTGTATCAGGCGCCATATTCAGTGACTGACACTGCGCATTCGCGAGCAAGCCCGCTCCCACACGGGTTTTGCATTACGCCTTAAGCGTTTTTACGCCTTCCGGGGTGCCCAGCAGCAGTACGTCAGCCGGACGGGCCGCAAACAAACCGTTGGTGACGACGCCGACGATCGCGTTGATCTGGCGCTCCAGTTCCACCGGGTTGGTGATCTGCATGTTGAACACGTCGATGATGATGTTGCCGTTGTCGGTCAGCACGCCTTCGCGGTACACCGGGTCGCCGCCCAGTTTCACCAGTTCGCGGGCCACGTGGCTGCGGGCCATCGGGATCACTTCCACCGGCAGCGGGAACGCGCCGAGTACCGGCACCAGTTTGCTGGCGTCGGCGATGCAGATGAAGGTCTTGGCCACGGCCGCGACGATCTTCTCGCGGGTCAGGGCTGCGCCGCCGCCCTTGATCAGGTTCAGGTGTGCGTCGCTTTCATCGGCGCCGTCGACGTAGAACTCCAGGTCGCTGACGGTGTTCAGCTCGTACACCGGAATACCGTGGCCCTTGAGCCGCGCAGCGGTGGCTTCGGAGCTGGCAACCGCGCCGTCGAACGCGCCCTTGTGCAGGGCCAGCGCATCGATAAAGCAATTGGCGGTGGAACCGGTGCCGACACCGACGATGCTTTTATCGTCGAGTTTAGGAAGGATTAAATCGACGGCGGCCTGGGCCACTGCCTGTTTGAGTTGATCCTGGGTCATGCGGGCTCCGGAACGGGCGGGGAGTAAAGAGGGGCGCGAGTATAACCCAACAAAACCTCGGTTTTCGTGTGGTCGCCCGGCCAAACGCTGGGTTAGACTCCTTGGCCCTGCCCAACCCGCCCAGTGATGCTTTCCGATGCTTGAACAGTACGTCAAAAAGATCCTCACCTCGCGCGTTTACGACGTTGCCGTAGAAACCCCGCTGCAGACCGCCCGCCAGCTCTCCGAGCGGCTGGGCAACAAGGTCTGGCTCAAGCGCGAAGACTTGCAGCCGGTGTTCTCGTTCAAGATTCGCGGTGCCTATAACAAGCTGACCCAACTGAGCGCCGAAGAACGTGCGCGCGGCGTAGTCACCGCTTCGGCGGGCAACCATGCCCAGGGCCTTGCCCTGGCGGCCAAGGTGCTGGGGGTCAAGGCCACCATCGTGATGCCCAAGACCACCCCCGAGATCAAGGTCGAAGGCGTGCGTTCCCGTGGCGGCAAAGTGGTGCTGCACGGGGATTCTTTCCCGGAAGCCCTGGCGTATTCGCTGAAGCTGGTCGACGAAAAAGGCTACGTCTACATTCACCCCTACGATGATCCGCACACCATTGCCGGGCAGGGCACCGTGGCGATGGAGATCCTGCGCCAGCACCCGGGGCCGTTGGACGCGATTTTCGTCCCGGTGGGCGGCGGCGGCCTGATTGCCGGTATCGCGGCCTACGTGAAATACCTGCGGCCCGAAATCAAGATCATCGGCGTCGAGCCGGACGACTCCAACTGCCTGCAAGCCGCCATGGCGGCGGGCGAGCGCGTGGTATTGCCGACCGTGGGCATCTTCGCCGACGGCGTGGCGGTGGCGCAGATCGGCCAGCACACCTTCGACATCTGCAAGGATTACGTGGATGAAGTGATTACCGTCAGCACCGATGAAATCTGCGCGGCGATCAAGGACATCTACGACGACACCCGCTCCATCACAGAACCTGCTGGCGCCCTGGGCGTGGCGGGCATCAAGAAGTACGTCGAGACCCGTGGCATCACCGGGCAAACCCTGGTGGCCATCGATTCCGGGGCCAACGTCAACTTCGACCGCCTGCGCCACGTGGCCGAGCGCGCCGAGCTGGGGGAAGGCCGCGAAGCCATCATCGCCGTGACCATCCCCGAGAAACCGGGCAGCTTCAAGGCCTTTTGCGAAGCCGTGGGCAAGCGCCAGATTACCGAATTCAACTACCGCTACCACTCAGGCCGCGAGGCGCACATCTTTGTCGGCGTGCAGACCCACCCGGAAAACGACCCGCGCAGCGCGCTGATCGCCAGCCTCACCAGCCAGGGTTTCCCGGTGCTGGACCTGACGGAAAACGAACTGGCCAAGCTGCACATCCGCCATATGGTCGGCGGCCATGCGGCGCACGTCAGCGACGAGGTGGTGTTCCGCTTCGAATTCCCGGAACGTCCGGGGGCACTGTTCAACTTCCTTAACAAATTGGGCGGGCGCTGGAACATCTCGATGTTCCACTATCGCAACCACGGCGCCGCCGATGGGCGCGTGGTGGCGGGCCTGCAAGTACCGGCGGACGAGCGTCACCTGGTGCCGGCGGCGCTGGAGGCCATTGGCTACCCGTACTGGGATGAAAGTGATAACCCGGCCTACCAGCTGTTCCTCGGTTGAGCGACTACGCTGACTGGGCGGCCTTCAAGGAATCGAGAACATGGAAACGCTGACCACCCTCAAAGTTATCCACATCGCGGCCACGGTGTTGCTGCTGCTCAGCGGCCTCGCCCTGGCAGTGCTGGCCTGGCGCAAACGCAGCGCGGGGCCGGCCTATACCGTGCAGCGGCCGTGGGTGTTTGTGTGGTTGTTGATGGGTATTTGCGTGGTGAGCATGCCGTTCACCGGCTGGTGGCTGGCGCACCTGATCGGCTGGCCGCTGGGGCAAACCTGGATCCTGGGTTCCAGCGTGATCTACACCGTGGCGGCGCTGAGCTGGTTCTGGCTGGTGGTGCGGCTTAATCGACTGCGGCTGGGCGGGGCGGGGAGTTTGAACTTCACCGTGGCGCTGGCGGTGGTGAGCCTGGTGGGGTTTGTGGCGATTGCCGGGTTGATGGGTGCCAAGCCGGTTTAAGGCTTGAGACCGAGTTGCCTCCATTCGCGAGCAAGCCCGCTCCCACATTTGACTGCATTCCAAAGGTGGAACTCGAGCAAATGTGGGAGCGGGCTTGCTCGCGAAAGCTTTATCAGCCGCGCAGGCTAATCACCGGCCAACCACGCTTCTCAGCCTCAGCCCGCAGATTCGGATCCGGATCCACTGCCACTGCATGCGTCACCTGCTCCAGCAGCGGCAGGTCATTCATCGAATCGCTATAGAAGTAACTGTCGTCCAGGCTAAACCCGGTCTCTTCCAGCCAGCGATTCAAGCGCGTCACCTTGCCCTCGCGAAAGCACGGGATATCCGTACTGCGCCCGGTGTAGCGGCCATCCTGCATCTCGCATTCCGTCGCAATCAGGGTTTCAACCCCCAGTCGCTCGGCAATCGGCGCGGTCACAAAACGGTTGGTCGCGGTGATGATCACCAGCTTGTCGCCCGCCGCCCGGTGCTTGGCCAGCAACTCAACTGCCTTGGGCAGCATGATCGGCTCGATGCAGTCGCGCATGTAGTCGCGGTGCCATTCATCCAGCTGGGCCATCTCAGTGCGGCCGAGGATTTCCAGGCAGAAGTTCAGGTACTCGGCGTTATCCAGCTTGCCGGCCAGGTAGTCCTGGTAGAACTCGTCGTTGCGGGCCTTGTAGGCCACCGCGTCGAGAATCCCGCGTTCACAGAGGTAATCGCCCCAGGCGTGATCGCTGTCACCCCCCAAAAGCGTGTTGTCCAAGTCGAATAAAGCCAGGCGCATTGCAGTTACTCGCTGAAAAGTCTGTAAAAAGGCGTCCAGAATACGGTCTTTTCACAAGAGTGCACATAAGGTAAGCAGCCTCGTTGCCGCTGTATCAATCTTTGTGGAACAATGCGGTGACATGCGTTTGCGAGGTTGTTGCCGTGATCGACCCCGATGGTTTCCGTCCTAATGTCGGGATTATTCTTACGAATGATGCCGGACAGGTGCTATGGGCTCGCCGTATCAACCAAGATGCCTGGCAGTTTCCTCAAGGCGGAATCAACCCCGACGAAACCCCTGAAGACGCCTTGTACCGTGAGTTGAACGAAGAAGTAGGCCTTGAACGTGAAGATGTGCAAATTCTGGCCTGCACCCGAGGCTGGTTGCGCTATCGTTTGCCGCAACGTCTGGTGCGTACCCACAGCCAACCGCTGTGCATCGGCCAGAAACAGAAATGGTTTCTCCTGCGCCTGATCTCCAACGAGCAGCGGGTGCGGATGGATTTGACCGGTAAACCGGAGTTCGATGGCTGGCGCTGGGTCAGTTATTGGTATCCGTTGGGCCAGGTGGTGACATTCAAGCGCGAGGTTTATCGTCGCGCTCTTAAAGAGCTTGCCCCGCGCCTTTTAGCGCGCGACTGACGACGGAGTTCGACCCCGAGCCATGCTCAATACGCTGCGCAAGATCGTCCAGGAAGTTAACTCCGCCAAGGATCTCAAGGCGGCGTTGGGGATTATTGTGTTGCGCGTCAAGGAAGCCATGGGCAGCCAGGTCTGCTCGGTTTACCTGCTGGACCCCGAGACCAACCGTTTTGTCCTGATGGCCACCGAGGGCTTGAACAAGCGCTCCATCGGCAAGGTCAGCATGGCGCCCAATGAGGGTCTGGTGGGCCTGGTGGGGACGCGTGAAGAACCCCTGAACCTCGAAAACGCGGCCGATCACCCGCGTTATCGCTACTTTGCCGAAACCGGTGAAGAGCGCTACGCCTCGTTCCTCGGTGCACCGATCATTCACCACCGCCGCGTTGTCGGCGTGTTGGTCATCCAGCAGAAAGAACGCCGCCAGTTCGACGAAGGTGAAGAAGCCTTCCTCGTGACCATGAGCGCGCAGCTCGCCGGGGTTATCGCCCACGCCGAGGCCACCGGTTCGATTCGCGGCCTGGGACGCCAGGGCAAGGGCATCCAGGAAGCCAAGTTCGTCGGCGTGCCGGGTTCGCCGGGTGCTGCTGTCGGTACCGCCGTGGTCATGCTGCCGCCCGCCGACCTGGACGTGGTGCCGGACAAGACCGTCACCGACATCGACGCTGAAATCATCCTGTTCAAGACCGCCCTCGAAGGCGTGCGCAATGACATGCGCACCCTCTCGACCAAGCTGGCCACCCAGCTGCGGCCTGAAGAGCGGGCGTTGTTCGACGTGTACCTGATGATGCTCGACGACGCGTCCCTGGGCAGCGAAGTCAAGGACGTGATCAAGACCGGCCAGTGGGCCCAGGGCGCGCTGCGCCAGGTGGTCACCGATCACGTCAACCGTTTTGAATTGATGGACGACGCCTACCTGCGCGAGCGCGCCTCGGACGTGAAGGACCTCGGTCGCCGTCTGCTGGCCTACCTGCAGGAAGAGCGCTCGACCACGTTGGTATACCCCGACAACACCATCCTGATCAGTGAAGAACTGACCGCCACCATGCTCGGCGAAGTGCCGGAAGGCAAACTGGTGGGCCTGGTCTCGGTACTGGGTTCGGGCAACTCCCACGTCGCGATCCTGGCTCGGGCCATGGGCATTCCGACGGTGATGGGTCTGGTGGACCTGCCGTATTCCAAGGTCGACGGCATCGAAATGATCGTCGACGGCTACCACGGCGAGGTCTACACCAACCCCAGCGAAGTGCTGCGCAAGCAATACGCCGAAGTGGTGGAAGAAGAACGCCAGCTGTCCCAGGGCCTCGACGCCCTGCGGGAACTGCCGTGCGTGACCCTCGACGGCCACCGCGTACCGCTGCTGGTCAACACCGGCCTGCTGGCGGACGTGGCACGTGCACAACAGCGCGGCGCCGAAGGGGTGGGCCTGTACCGCACCGAAGTGCCGTTCATGATCAACCAGCGTTTTCCGAGTGAGAAGGAGCAGCTGGCGATTTATCGCGAGCAACTGTCCGCCTTCCATCCGTTACCGGTGACCATGCGCAGCCTGGACATTGGCGGCGACAAGTCACTGTCGTATTTCCCCATCAAGGAAGACAACCCCTTCCTTGGCTGGCGCGGTATTCGCGTTACCCTCGACCATCCTGAAATCTTCCTCGTCCAGACCCGCGCGATGCTCAAGGCCAGCGAAGGCCTGAACAACCTGCGCATCCTGCTCCCGATGATCTCCGGCACCCACGAGCTGGAAGAAGCCCTGCACCTGATCCACCGGGCCTGGGGCGAAGTGCGCGACGAAGGCGCCGACGTGCCGATGCCGCCGATTGGCGTGATGATCGAGATTCCGGCGGCGGTGTACCAGGCCAAGGAGCTGGCGCGGCAGGTGGATTTCCTGTCGGTGGGCTCCAACGACCTGACCCAGTACCTGCTGGCCGTGGACCGCAACAACCCGCGGGTGGCCGACCTCTACGACTACCTGCACCCGGCGGTGCTGCAAGCCTTGCAGAACGTGGTGCGCGATGCCCATGCCGAAGGCAAGCAGGTGAGTATCTGCGGCGAGATGGCCGGTGACCCGGCGGCGGCTGTGCTGTTGATGGCGATGGGCTTTGACAGCCTGTCGATGAACGCCACCAACTTGCCGAAGGTGAAATGGATGCTGCGCCAGATCAACCTGAGCCGGGCCAAGGAGCTGCTGGCGGAGTTGATGACTATCGACAACCCGCAAGTTATCCACAGCTCGCTGCAATTGGCGCTGAAGAACCTTGGGTTGGCGCGGATGATCAACCCGGCGTCTGCAAAGAGCCTCTAACCGGATTTCAGAGCCTGTCCCCAATCGAAATGTGGGAGCGGGCTTGCTCGCGAAAGCGGTGCATCAGTCAGCTTATGTATTGGCTGACACGCCGCCTTCGCGAGCAAGCCCGCTCCCACATTTGGTTTGCGTGAGGTTCAGATTTTGAGTTCAACTTCACCCAACTGTCCGCCATAGGGCCCAAAACTGCGCTCCACGATATGCCGCGTCCCGTCGGCATTCACAATCAACGCCGTACTCGCCCGCGTCCCGTAACTGGGACTGGCAATAAACACACTCGACAGCAAACTCTCCGTCGCCAAGCCCACGCCGGTGTCCGGCAAGTCAGCAAACGGCGCGGTCTGCGGGTCGCTCAAAATCCCCAGCAAAGCTTCGGGCTGTGGATCCGCCAACAATTGCGCCAACGCCGCCTTGGCCTTCAACAACTTCGGCCACGGCGTATCCAGCCCTGCATTGGATAACCCATAAACCCCCGCCAACAATGGTGTCGGCGCAGATTCCTTGGCGTTGTAATGCCAAAGCTCGTCCCGCGTCCCGACCAGCAGGTTAAACCCGGCATATTCAATCGATCTGCCATTAACGTCGGCCAAATAGTCGTCAATCGACAGCGAACCGCTGAGAAAGCGCGCCACCAACTCACCCCGCGACTTGCGCGCCGGCGGCTGGTGCGGGTCACGGATATTGGTCAGCGCCGCAAAGCGCCCGTCTGCGCCAACTCCCAGCCAGGTCCCGCCCGCTTCCTGGTCCCTGCCCGCGTAAACATGGGGCGCATCCAGCCACTGGGCCAACGGCAAACTGGGCCGGGCATAAAATTCATCACGGTTGGCCGCGACGATCAGCGGCTGGGCGTGGCCCGGCCGCCAGGCGAAAACAATCAGGCACATAAGGCGATCCCTTTGTGTTTTGCCCACTCTACCCATAGAACCCTGTGCTTTGCATCCGTTAACATGCCGGTCTGTTTTCGGGGGCTCCCATGGAATTTCTGCTGTATTTGCTGCTGGGATCCTGCGCGGGCATGCTCGCCGGGCTGTTCGGCGTGGGCGGCGGCATCATTATTGTGCCGGTGCTGGTGTTCAGCTTCACCTTGCAGGGCTTCGATCCCGCGGTGCTGACCCACCTCGCTGTCGGCACGTCCCTGGCGTCTATTATCTTCACGTCGGTGAATGCGGTGCGTGAGCATCATCGGCGCGGCGCCGTGCGCTGGCCGATCTTCGTATGGATGGCCGTGGGTATCCTGCTGGGCGCGGGCGTTGGCGCGCTGACCGCCGAGGCGATCTCCGGGCCGCATCTACAGAAGATCATCGGTGTGTTCGCCCTGGTGATCGCCGTGCAAATGACTCTGGAGCTCAAGCCCAAGGCCAGCCGCCAGGTGCCGGGCAAGCTTGGCCTGACCCTGGCGGGTGGCGTGATCGGCTGGTCGTCGGCAATTTTCGGCACCGGCGGCGGTTCGTTGACCGTGCCGTTCCTGACCTGGCGCAGCGTGCCGATGCAGCAGGCAGTGGCCACTTCGTCGGCCTGCGGCTTGCCGATCGCCCTGGCCAGTGCGTTAAGTTTCATGATTCTGGGCTGGCATGATCCGCTGCTGCCCGATCATAGTCTCGGCTTTGTGTACTTGCCGGCGCTGCTGGGCATCGCCCTGACCAGCATGGTGGCGGCCCGTTTTGGCGCGCGCCTGGCGCACCGGCTGTCGCCGCGCTTGCTCAAGCGGCTGTTTGCCGGGCTGCTGTTTTGCGTAGGGCTGAATTTTTTGCTGTAACGCAGGCTTAATCGCGCACCGGCATGGTCCGATGCGCCATGACTATTGATTTAACGAGGAGTCGCAATGCTGCCTTACCCGCAGATCAACCCGGTGGCCGTGGCCATCGGTCCGCTGCAAATCCACTGGTACGGGTTGATGTACCTGATCGGCATCGGCGGTGCCTGGCTGCTGGCTTCCCGGCGCCTGAACCGTTTCGACCCGACCTGGACCAAGGAGAAGCTCTCCGACATGGTGTTCTGGATGTCGATGGGGGTCATCGTCGGCGGACGCCTGGGTTATGTGCTGTTCTACGACCTGCCAGCCTACATCGCCAACCCGACGCTGATCTTCGAGGTGTGGAAGGGCGGCATGGCGTTCCACGGCGGGTTTGTGGGGGTGATGATCGCCGCCTGGTGGTTTGGCCGGCGTAACGGCAAGTCGTTCTTCCAGTTGATGGACTTCGTCGCACCGTTCGTGCCGATTGGCCTGGGTGCCGGGCGCATCGGTAACTTCATCAACGCCGAACTGTGGGGCAAGCCGACTGACGTGCCGTGGGCCATGGTGTTCCCGCCGTTCAGCGACCCGGCGCAATTGCCGCGCCACCCCTCGCAGCTGTACCAGTTCGCCCTGGAAGGCGTGGCGCTGTTCCTGATCCTCTACATCTTCTCGCGCAAGCCACGCCCAACCATGGCCGTTTCGGGGATGTTCGCGTTGTTCTACGGGATCTTCCGCTTTATCGTCGAGTTCGTACGGGTGCCGGATGCGCAACTGGGCTACCTGGCGTGGGGCTGGGTGACCATGGGTCAGATTCTCAGCCTGCCGATGATCATCGCCGGCCTGGGCCTGCTGTGGTGGGCTTACAATCGCCCGCAAGGCATCAAGAACACCGTGCTTTAAATTCGAACGCCGGGGCCCGAGGGTCCCGGCTTCAACGATACAGGTATACACATGAAGCAATATCTCGAACTACTGAACGATGTCGTGACCAATGGCCTGACCAAGGGCGACCGCACCGGCACCGGCACCAAGGCCGTGTTTGCCCGTCAGTTTCGGCATAGCTTGGCCGACGGCTTCCCGCTGCTGACCACCAAGAAGCTTCACTTCAAAAGCATCGCCAACGAATTGATCTGGATGTTGAGTGGCAACACCAACATCAAGTGGCTGAACGAGAATGGCGTAAAGATCTGGGACGAATGGGCCACCGAAGACGGTGACCTGGGCCCGGTGTACGGCGAGCAGTGGACCGCCTGGCCCACCAAGGACGGCGGCAAGATCAACCAGATCGACTACATGGTCGAGACGCTGAAGACCAACCCCAACAGCCGCCGCATCCTGTTTCACGGCTGGAACGTCGAGTACCTGCCGGACGAGACCAAAAGCCCGCAGCAGAACGCCCGGGACGGCAAGCAAGCGCTGCCACCTTGCCACCTGCTGTACCAGGCGTTTGTGCATGACGGTCATCTGTCGATGCAGTTGTACATCCGCAGCTCAGATGTATTCCTCGGCCTGCCGTACAACACCGCGGCCCTGGCGCTACTGACCCATATGCTGGCCCAGCAGTGCGACCTGATCCCTCACGAGATCATCGTCACCACGGGCGACACCCATGCCTACAGCAACCATATGGAACAGATCCAGACCCAGCTGGCGCGCACGCCGAAGAAGCTGCCGGAACTGGTGATCAAGCGCAAACCCGCGTCGATCTACGATTACAAATTCGAAGATTTTGAAATCGTGGGCTATGACGCTGATCCGAGCATCAAGGCCGATGTAGCGATCTAAAAGCGATCTCGGTCCAAATGTGGGAGCGGGCTTGCTCGCGAATACGGTGTATCAGAAACACATTCAGTGGCTGACACTCCGCTTTCGCGAGCAAGCCCGCTCCCACATTTTTTTGTGTACACATTCAATGCCCGTGGCTTCTGCCCACATGTGAGGGCTCAGCCTCGCTGGCCGCGACACTCCCGCTGACTTCCAGCCGCTGCAAAATCCCGCACTGATCCAGATCCGGCCCGCCGCCACAGCGCTGGCGCAGGTCGAGCAACTGTTCCTGCAACGCCAGCAGCCCGTCGATCCGCGCCTTGACGTGGTGGATGTGCTCGTCAATCAATGCATTCACGCTTTCGCACTGGTCCTGAGGACTGTCACGCAGGCCCAGCAGGCTGCGAATTTCCTCAAGGGTCATGTCCAGGCTGCGGCAGTTGCGGATAAACACCAGCCGTTCGGTGTGCGCCTGGGTGTACAGCCGGTAATTACCGTCACTGCGCGCAGGCGGCGGCAGCAGGCCTTCTTTCTCGTAATAACGGATGGTTTCCACCTGGCAATCCGTCAATTTTGCCAATTCGCCGATCTTCATCGCAGCAATCTCCAAAAGGATGCTTGACCCTATAGTGGCTACAGGGTCTTTACTTGGCAACAGGCACCTTTACGGACGCGACAGAATGAGCGATTCCATCCACACCCCGCACAAGCACGACCATGATCACGACCACGCGCACGATCACGGCCCCAAGCTGAAACCTGTGCAGAAGCACGACCATGGCAGCCATGGCGATTCCTGCTGTTCCAGCAAGGCCGCGCCGGCGCTGGTGAAGCTGACCGAAGCCCCGACAGCGGGCTCGCGGCTGAGCACCTTCCGCATCGAAGCCATGGACTGCCCCACCGAGCAGACGCTGATCCAGAACAAACTGGGCAAGCTTGCGGGTGTGCAGCAGCTGGAATTCAACCTGATCAACCGCATTCTCGGCGTCACTCACGACCTGCCGACGACCGCGCCGATCATCGACGCCATCAAGTCCCTGGGCATGCAGGCGGACCCCATCGAAGAAGGCGTCGCCCCGGCTGAGCCGCCGGCGAAGAAGCACTGGTGGCCGCTGGCTGTGTCCGGCGTGGGCGCGCTGGGTGCTGAAGTGCTGCACTTCACCAACGCAGCCCCGACGTGGGTGATTGCCCTGGTCGCGCTGATCTCGATCTTCAGCGGCGGCCTCACCACCTACAAAAAGGGCTGGATCGCCCTGAAAAACCTCAACCTGAACATCAACGCCCTGATGAGCATCGCCGTCACCGGCGCGATCCTGATCGGCCAGTGGCCGGAAGCGGCGATGGTGATGTTCCTGTTTACCGTCGCCGAGTTGATCGAGGCCAAGTCCCTGGACCGCGCACGTAACGCCATCAGCGGCTTGATGCAGATGACGCCGGAACAGGCCACGGTCCGTCAGGCAGATGGCAGTTGGGTTGAACAGGAGGTTAAAGTCATTGAACTGGGCGCTATCGTGCGGGTTCGTCCCGGTGAGCGCATTGGCCTGGACGGTGAAGTCACCTCCGGCCAGTCCACCATCGACCAGGCGCCGATTACCGGTGAAAGCCTGCCGATCGAAAAGACCGTGGGCGACAAAGTCTTCGCCGGCACCATCAACCAGGCCGGCTCCCTGGAATACAAAGTCACTGCAGCCGCCAACAACTCCACCCTGGCGCGGATTATCCACGCCGTGGAACAGGCCCAGGGCGCCCGTGCGCCAACCCAGCGTTTTGTCGACACCTTCGCCAAGGTCTACACCCCGGCGGTGTTCATCTTTGCCCTGGGTGTGGCGTTGATTCCGCCGCTGTTCATGGGCGGCGTATGGTTTGAATGGGTCTACCGCGCGCTGGTGCTGCTGGTGGTCGCGTGCCCATGTGCACTGGTGATTTCCACCCCGGTGACCATCGTCAGCGGCCTGGCCGCCGCGGCGCGCAAAGGCATCCTGATCAAGGGCGGTGTGTACCTGGAGGGTGGCTACAAACTCGACTACCTGGCCCTCGACAAGACCGGCACCATTACCCACGGCAAACCGGTGCAAACCGATTACCTGGCGCTGTTCCCGAACATGGAAGACAGCGCGCCGGCCCTGGCCGCCAGTCTGGCCGGGCGTTCGGATCACCCGGTGTCCCTGGCCATCGCCAACGCGGCTGTGGATAAGAATCTCGCCGTTCACACGGTGGATAACTTCGAGGCCCTGACCGGTCGCGGTGTGAAGGGTGAAATCAATGGCGAGGTCTACTACCTGGGCAACCACCGTCTGGTGGAAGAGCTGAACCTGTGCTCGCCGGCCCTGGAGAAGAAGCTCTTCGCCCTGGAAAAACAAGGCAAGTCCGTGGTCCTGTTGCTGGACAAGTCCGGCCCGCTGGCGCTGTTCGCCGTGGCCGACACCGTGAAGGACACCAGCCGCGAAGCCATCCAGCAGTTGCATGAGCTGGGCGTCAAGACCCTGATGCTGACCGGCGACAACACCCACACGGCCAAGGCGATCGCCGATCAGGTGGGCATCGACCAGGCCCAGGGCGACTTGTTGCCCACCGACAAACTGCAAGCCATCGAAGCGCTCTACGCCAAGGGCCACCGGGTCGGCATGGTCGGCGACGGCATCAACGACGCCCCGGCGCTGGCCCGTTCCGAGATCGGGTTTGCCATGGCTGCTGCGGGTACCGACACCGCCATCGAGACCGCCGACGTGGCCCTGATGGACGACGACCTGCGCAAGATTCCGGCATTCATTCGGCTGTCGCGGCAAACGTCGAGTATCCTCAAGCAGAACATCGCCCTGGCCCTGGTGATCAAGGCGATCTTCCTCGCGGTGACCTTCCTTGGGATGGCCACCATGTGGATGGCGGTGTTCGCCGACATGGGCGTGAGCCTGCTGGTGGTATTCAATGGTCTGCGCCTGCTGCGCAAATAGTCGATGAGAGGGTGGTGTGCTGAGTGCCGAGCTGAAGGCGTTTTACATGGTCGCCCGCCTGGGCAGCATTACCCAGGCGGCGAAAAAGCTCGGGCTGAGCCAGCCCACCGTGACCACCCAGATTCGTCACCTGGAAAGCCAGTACTCGGTGGAGCTGTTCTACCGAGGCGGGCGCCGCCTGACCGTCAGTGATGAAGGTGCGCGGCTGTTGCCGATGGTCAAGGCGCTGTTGCAGCAGGAAGCGGATATCGAGTTTTTCCTGCGCAACAGTGGCCAGGTACAAGGGGCCTTGAGGATTGCCGCGACGGCACCTTATTACATCCTCGACCTGGTCAAAACCTTCCGCGAGCGGCTGCCACAGGTCGAGGTTTCGGTGGAGATCGGCAACTCCCAGCAGGTGCTGGAAGCGCTGGATGACTACCGTGTCGACGTCGCTGCCTCATCTCAACTGCTTGAAGACCCGCGCCTGATCCGGCGGGTACTGGGCATGGACCCGCTGGTGCTGGCGGTGCATCGCAATCATCCGCTGGCGGTACTTGAACATGTACCGCTGACCGCGCTGGCCGGGCATACCTTGCTGATGCGCGAGCCGGGGTCGACCACCCGTCGATTGACCGAAGAGATGTTGCAGGGCGCCGGCGTGAGTTACGGGCCGTTGCTGGAGATCGGCAGCCGGGAATCGATCCGTGAGGCAGTGCTGCGCAATATCGGCATCAGCATCATTGCCCGCCAGGAAGTGCCCCACGACCCGCAATTGCGCGTGCTGACCATCGAAAATGCGCCGCAGATTCCCGAGTATTTGTACTGCCTCAAAGAGCGAAAGGGCGCCCGGTTGCCGGCGGCGTTCCTGGGGTTGGCGCAGGAAATGTCGCCGCTCTGATCGTTCCCACGCTCTGCGTGGGAATGCTGGCCTGGACGCTCCGCGTCCGCTCTTAAGGTCGTGACGCGGAGCGTCACAGGATGTATTCCCACGCAGAGCGTAGGAACAATCTGTTGGCACAACCCAAATCCACCAATACCACTATCGCCACGTTTTGCCTTTCTGCCACAAGAGGGACGCATTGCCTGCCTAGGATGACCTTCATCAGTTTGATGAGGTGCCTCCATGAACACAGCCATGACTAATCCCGGCGCGCCAATGAAGGTGCGCGGTGTACAGAAACGCTTCGGCGCCTTCACCGCGCTGGATAACGTGTCCCTGGACGTCGCCGCTGGCGAACTGGTGTGCCTGCTGGGCCCGTCGGGCTGCGGCAAGACCACCTTGCTACGCTGCATCGCCGGCCTGGAGCGCCAGGACAGCGGCGAGTTGTACCTCGGCGACCGCGATGTTTCCCTACTGGCACCCCAGGCTCGGGACTACGGCATTCTGTTCCAGTCCTACGCGCTGTTTCCCAATCTCACCGTCGAAGCGAACATCGGCTACGGCCTCACCGGCAGTGGCCGTGATGAAGTGCGCAAGCGTGTCGGGCAGATGCTCGAACTGGTGGGTTTGGTGGGCAGCGAAAAGAAATACCCCGGCCAACTTTCCGGCGGGCAACAACAGCGTGTGGCACTGGCTCGCGCCCTGGCGCCGGCGCCGTCCTTGCTGCTGCTGGACGAACCCATGTCGGCCCTCGACGCCCGGGTGCGCGAGCATCTGTGCACCGAGCTGCGCCAATTGCAGCGCCGCTTGGGCATCACCACCCTGATGGTCACCCACAACCAGGACGAGGCCATGCTGATGGCCGACCGCATTGCCGTGATGAACAACGGCAAGGTCGAGCAGTACGCCACGCCCCAGGAAATCTACGACCGCCCGGCCACACCGTTCGTGGCCGAGTTTGTCGGCCAGGGCAACTGGCTGCCGTTCAGTCGCAACAGCGCCAGCCACGCTCAGGTTGGCGGCATGAATATGCGCCTGGCGGACAACGCAGGCGTCGCGAAATCGGGCCGTCTGTTCTGCCGCCCGGAAGCCATCAGCGTCAACCCGCCAGTGCATGAAGAAAACCTGTTCCCGGCCAAGGTCCGCGAGATCACTTTCCTCGGCAACCGCTGCCGCATGAGCTTCGAGCTGGACCAACTGCCCGGCCATCCGCTGCTGGCCGAATTGGCCCCGGAAGCCATGCCGCGCCTTGGCGCCCAGGACATCTGGGTCGCGCTGCCCCCGCGCAGCCTGCAGGTGTTTGCCTGAGATGGCCCGCGATATGACTCTGCCGATACCCGATAACGTGGCTCGTCAGGTTTCCCGTGCCGAACTCGGCGACCGTATTTTTGTAGTCGGCGGCAAGCTGCTCTGGCTGTGCCTGCTGGGCGTCGCGGTGCTGATGCCGCTGCTGGCGATCTTCTGGCGCGGCTTCAGCAGTGAAGCCGGGCAGGGCGGTGGCCTGGTGGCGGCGCGGGAGTTGGTCACCAGCGATAACTTCCACTGGTTGCTGGGTAACAGCCTGAAGGTTTCCGGCAGCGTGGCGGTCATCGTCGTACCGCTGGCTTACCTGTTTGCCTACGCGCTGCAACGCACGCTGATTCCCGGCAAGGCGATCTGGCGCGGCATGTCGTTGCTGCCGTTGATGGCGCCGTCGATGTTGCCCGGGATTGCGCTGGTCTACCTGTTCGGCAACCAGGGCATGTTGCGCGGGCTGCTGTCGGACAACATCTATGGCTTCTGGGGCATCGTCCTCGGCGAAGTGATCTACACCTTTCCCCATGCCTTGATGATCCTGTTGTCGGCGCTTTCCCTGGCGGATGCACGTTTGTTCGATGCCGCATCGAGCATGGGCGCGAGTCCCGCCCGGGCGTTTCGCAGCATCACCTGGCCAGCGACGCGCCAGGCCGTGTTTGCCGCGTTTTGCCTGGTGTTCACCCTGACCATCACTGACTTTGGCGTGCCCGTGGTAGTCGGTGGCGACTATCAAGTACTGGCGCTGGAAGCCTACAAAGCTGTGGTCGGCCAGCAGCAATTCGGCCGCGGTGCCTTGATCGGCATGGTCCTGCTGCTGCCGGCGCTGTTCAGCTTCGGTGTCGACGCCTGGTTGCGCCGCCGCCATGGCGACTCCATGAGCGGCCGCGCCCAGGTGTTCCAGCCGGCGCCGTCGAAACTGCGGGATGGCTGCTACCTGGCCATCGTCCTGCTGATCTGCGCGATCCTGCTGCTGGTGTTCGGCATGGCGGTCTACTCATCCCTGGTGAAATTCTGGCCCTACAACCTGTCGCTGTCCCTGGCCCACTACCAGTTCGAAGACACGGCCGGCGGCGGCTGGCTGGCCTACCGCAACAGCATCACCATGGCCCTGTGCACCGCGTTGATCGGCAGCGTGCTGATCTTCACCGGCGCCTACCTGATGGAAAAGACCAGGGGCCAGAAGGGCCTGAACCTGGCGCTGCGCATGCTCAGCTTCGTGCCGATGGCGGTGCCGGGGTTGGTGCTCGGCCTGGGCTACGTGTTCTTTTTCAACCTCAACGGCAACCCGCTGCATGTGCTCTACGGCACCATGACGTTGCTGGTGGTGTGCACCATTGCTCACTATTTGACCACCGCCCAAATGACCGCCACCACGGCCCTGCGCCAACTGGACGCGGAATTCGAAGCCGCCGCGCTGTCGCTGAAGGCGCCGCTGTACCGCCATTACCTGCGGGTCACCGTGCCGATCTGCCTGCCGGCGCTGCTGGACATCGTGCGCTACCTGTTCGTCTCGGCGATGACCACCGTTTCCGCCGCGATCTTCCTCTACAGCCCCGACACCATCCTCGCCGCCGTCGCCGTGCTGAACATGGACGACGCCGGCAACGTCGGCGGTGCGGCGGCCATGTCGACCCTGGTCCTGTTCACCTCGGCGGGCGTGTCCTTGCTGCTGGCGTGGGCCTCACGCGGCTTGTTGCGCCGCTCCCAGGCCTGGCGCCAAACCGCGCCCGGTCAATAATTCACCCATAAAGGAACTGCACCATGTTCAAGCCCCTGGCGTTAGCCGCTGCTGTGCTCACTGCGTTCAGCCTGAATGCCTTTGCCGCCAAGACCGAGTTGACCGTGTACACGGCCCTCGAAGCCGAGCAATTGAAGACCTACAAACAGGCCTTTGAAAAGGTTAACCCGGACATCGAGATCAAATGGGTGCGCGATTCCACCGGCATCATCACCGCCAAGCTGCTTGCCGAAAAAGCCCGCCCGCAGGCTGATGTGGTCTGGGGCCTGGCCGCTTCCAGCCTGGCGATTCTCGATCAGCAGGGCATGCTGCAAAACTACGCACCGGCAGATTTGAGCAAGATCGGTGCGAACTACCGCGACGCCGCCAACCCGCCGGCCTGGGTCGGCATGGACGTGTGGGCTGCGACCATCTGCTTCAACACCGTCGAAGCCGAAAAGCAGGGCCTGAGCAAGCCGGTGAGCTGGCAGGACCTGACCAAGCCTGAATACAAGGGCAAGATCGTGATGCCCAACCCGGCCTCGTCCGGCACGGGCTTCCTGGATGTGAGTGCCTGGTTGCAGACCTTCGGCGAGAAGCAGGGCTGGCAGTACATGGATGACCTGCACCAGAACATCGGCCAGTACGTTCACTCCGGTTCCAAACCCTGCAAGCTGGCGGCCTCGGGTGAATTCCCGATCGGCATTTCCTTCGAATACCCGGCCGTTCAGCTGAAGCGCCAGGGCGCACCGCTGGACATCATCCTGCCGAAAGAAGGCCTGGGCTGGGATATCGAAGCCACTGCCGTGATCAAGGGCACTGCCCACGCAGACGCGGCACAGAAACTCGCCGACTTCTCCGCCAGCCCCGCGGCGATGGAGCTGTACAAGGAAAACTTCGCGGTACTGGCCCAGCCGGGCATCGCCAAGCCGCAGACCGAATTGCCGGCAGACTACGAGCAGCGGTTGATCAAGAATGACTTTGCCTGGGCGTCGAAAAACCGCGACAGCATCCTGACCGAATGGCGCAAGCGCTATGACGGCAAGTCGGAAAAACAATAACCACCGATCGTTCCCACGCTCTGCGTGGGAACGCTGCTCTGGACGCTCTGCGTCCGCTTTTGTAGTCGTGACGCGGAGCGTCACAGGATGCATTCCCACGCGGAGCGTGGGAACGAGAGGTCTTCATGACACAACTGCTGATCATCGGCGCCGGCATCCTCGGCCTGTCCCATGCCTTTGCCGCTGCCAAACGCGGCCTCAAGGTCAAGGTCTTCGAGCGTAGCGCCACACCGCTGGGTGCTTCCGTGCGCAACTTCGGCCAGGCACTGGTCACCGGCCAGCCGCCCGGGCCGATGCTCGACCTGGCGCGGGAAAGCCGCGAAATCTGGGGCCAGTGGGCGCAACTCGCCGGCATCCAGCTCAAGCGCAACGGCTCTTATTTGTTCGCCCGCACCGAAGCCGAAGAACACTTGCTTGAAGCCTTCTGCGCCGGTCGCGCGCAAGAACACGGTTATCGCGTCAAGTTGCTGCAAGGCGCCGCCCTGCACGAGCTGTACGGTGGCCGGTTCGCCCATCACCGCGCTGCGCTTCACGGCCTGGATGATCAACAACTGTATTCGCGCGAGGCTATCCCGGCGCTGATCAACTACCTCAGCCGCGAACTGAGCGTGGAGTTTCATTTCTCTACCCTGGTCCGCGACATCGAGCCCGGCCAGGTACACACCACGACCGGTTCCTTTCACGGCGAGCAGATCATTGTCTGCTCCGGTCACGACTACCAGACGCTGCTGGCCGAGCAGATTGCCGAGCTCAACCCGCAAATCTGCCGCCTGCAAATGCTGCGCGCCCGGCCAGTGGTGGAGTTGAACCTGCAACACGCGCTGCTGACCGGCCTCAGCTGCGTGCACTACGGCGCCTTCGCCGACTTGCCGGAAGCCGCGCCGGTACAGGCCGAAATTCTGCGGGATGTACCGCACCTGCATGAAAACGGTATTCACCTGCTGATCAGCCCGACACCCTATGGTGAACTGATCATCGGGGATTCCCACCATTACGGCAGCGATCCTTCACCGTTCAACGCCGAACAGGTGGACAACTGGATGATCGAACTGGCCGAACATACCCTGGGCTGCAAGATCCAGGTCGTGGAGCGCTGGCAGGGCGTCTATGGTTCCCGTGGGCCGGGGCCGTTCTCGTTCACGCGGGCGGCGCCGGGGGTGAGCGCGGCGTTGATGCACACCGGCGTGGGCATGAGCGTCGGGCCGGCGATGGCCGAGCGCAATATCACTGAGCTGTGGGGGAGTGCGTGATGAAAGCAGAGCAGGCAATCGCCGAGGTCTTCGGCCTGTACGAACAACACGGCACCGCCGATTACATTGGCGAGCCGGTCTCGCAGATCGAACACATGTCCCAGGCCGCGCAGTTGGCCATGGCTGAAGGCTTCGATGATGAAGTGGTGCTGGCGGCGTTCTTCCACGATATCGGGCATATCTGCGGCCAAGGTGGCGAGAACATGGGCGGTTATGGCGTGGTCAGCCATGAACGGCTGGGCGCCGATTATCTGCGCCGGGCGGGCTTCAGCGAGCGGCTGGCTAAACTGGTGGAATACCACGTGCAGGCCAAGCGTTACCTGACCTTCAGCCAGCCGGACTACTATGCGCGGTTGAGCGAGGCCAGCCGCCGCACCCTGGGTTACCAGGGCGGCGTGATGACCGCCGAGGAAGCCCGGGCGTTCGAGCAGGACCCGTTGTGCGCCGTCAGCCTGCGCATGCGTCACTGGGATGAACAAGCCAAGGAAATGCATGTGCCGGTGCTGGACCTTGAAGTGTTGAAATCCAAGGCCCGGCAGTTGTTGGCGGCTTAGGTCTCGTCCAGGCGCTGGGCCAGGGCTTCGACCTGTTCCTGGCGTTCGGCCTGGCTCAATTTGGGGTGCGGGTTGAGGGACGACCATTGCGGATGAGCCCGGGCCTTGTTCAGGGCTTCGGGCAATTTGCCTTCGCGCCAGGTCTTGTCCTGTGGCGTGTCGACCTTGATGCTGTGGATCGCCGCATGCCCCCGCAGGTTCAGGGCCTTGAGCAGTTG
Organism: Pseudomonas sp. B6001; assembly: GCF_013386015.1. NCBI lineage: Bacteria > Pseudomonadati > Pseudomonadota > Gammaproteobacteria > Pseudomonadales > Pseudomonadaceae > Pseudomonas > Pseudomonas sp. B6001. The sequence continues at coordinate 281,668 of NZ_JACAOX010000002.1, read as the reverse complement.
CCGCTGGCGCAGGGCCAACAGGCGCAGCACGCTGTCGTCGACGGTCAGCTCGCGCTGGCCCTTGATCTTGCCCAGCAGGCGGCTGCCATAACTGCGGGCAGTTTGCAGCGCGCCTCCCGCGATGGCTCCGGCGAGGGCGGCGGCGCCGAGGGTCAGGCCGCCTACGAGTAGATCCACACCTGCACCGGCCGCCGCGCCGGCTGCGATACCGCCACCGACCCGCACGCCCAGTTGCTTGAGGGTCTCGGGGTTGAACAGGTCATCGCCCCAGCGCCCGTCCAGCAGCGGTAAATCGCTGGCGGCGGCGTCCTGCGGGCGGAAGCCGAACAACTTGAGCAAGGCCTCCACGCAACGCTGTTCGCGCTGGCGCACGGCTTTGCGCAGTTCGCTGATGGCTTGCTGTTCTACCTCGGCTTCGCTGACCACGCTGCGGCGGCAGGCGGCGCAGTCGACCAGCAGTTCGGCAATCAACCGCGCTGCACTTTGCTGGCGAGCCTGGCGCTGGGCTTCCTGATCAAGGATCAGCCGTTCCAGTTGCCCACGGGAGTTTTCCAGCAGCAGGGCGAGGCTTTCATAGAGGCGGCGCTCGCCGTCTTCCGGCGGCGCCACGCTGTCAAAACGCACCAGCGCATGCAGGCCGAGGCGGGCGAGGGCTTCGCGCCAGTCCGGCTCGCGGTGGTCGGCGCTGCTGACAAAATTGAGCACCGGCAGCAACGGCTTGCCACAGCTGGCCAGCACTTGCAGCTCATCGCGGTACTTGGCCAGCACCGGCTCCCGGGCGTCTATCACATACAGCCCGGCGTCGGAGGTGAGCAGTTGGCGCAGCACCTTGGCTTCCTGTTCGAAGCGTTGCCGGGCCTCGCTGCCTTCCAGAAAACGCGCCAGCCGTGCCGGGCCGTCGAGGCGTTCGCCGGGGCGGTCCAGGCGTTCGAGGTAATCGAGCAGGGCGATGGCATCTTCCAGGCCCGGCGTGTCGTACAGTTCCAGCAAGGCCTCGCCGTCCACCGACAAGCGCGCACCTTCGACATGCCGGGTGGTGCTGGGACGATGGGAGACTTCACCAAAGCCGACGTCTCGCGTGAGCGTGCGCAGCAACGAGGTCTTGCCGACGTTGGTGTGGCCGACCACCGCAAGTTTCAGGGGCTTAGTCATGACCGGTCTCCAGCCAAGTGAGCGGCGCGCAATCGGCGAACGGGATCTCCAACTGTTGCAATGCTGTATGCCAATCACCCAGGCGCTCAGCATCCAGGGCTTGGCCGGCGGGCGCTTGCAGCAGCCAGACCCGAGTGGCGGTGGCGCTGCGGGCCAGTTCGGCAATCAGCGCAAGGCTGCCGCGATCCGGCGAGCGGCGTGGGTCGCAGGCGATGGCCAGGCGCGCGGGCGGGAAGCGGGTGAGTTGCTCCAGCAGCTTGTTGCGGGATTCACGGCTGTCGAGGATGCCGGCGTCCTTGACACTGGCCGGGAGCTTCGGCGGCCATGGGCGCTGGTCGTCCAGCTCGATGGCCACCAGCAGGGCGCCGTTGCTTTCCAGTTCACTGACGCCGCCGGTCACGTGGTGCAATTGTTCGGGCGCCGCATCATTGACCCCAAGCCGTTCGCTGCTGGGCATCAACCGTTCACGCAGTTGGCTGTAGCCGGGCAGGTTAAGGTCGAGGCTCAGGGCGGCGCGCCCGCGTTTCCAGCGCCAGAGGCACAGCAGCGCGAGGATCAGCCGCGGCAGGATGCCGTATACCAGCAGCACGCCCACCAGCCAGGCGGCCCAGGCCTGGCGGGCGCTTTCGATATTCAGGGCGGCATCGCCACTGGCGCGGATCATCTCGACAGTGGGCACGTTGAAGCCGAGCAAGGCGGGCAGGGCGCCAAGGGTTTGGGTCACGGCGACAAAGGTGTCGGCCCGCAGGATGGTGGTTTCCCACACAAAGCCGTAGCGCCGGGTGGCCAACAGCGTCAGCAGGATCACCAGGGCGCTGAGCAGGGCCAGCAGCCACAGGCTGTTGACCAGCACACCGACGGCCCAGCGATTGAGTTTGCGCCGTTGCAGCAACAGCAGCAGGGCGGGCGCCAGTTGCGCGGCCTTGGCGTCGCGGGCGAGTTTTTCGCTGAGCCATAACCACAGGCGGCCAAGACTGGCGCCGTGTTCGCCGGCAAACAGCAGGCCCAGGGCCCAGCTCAACAACAGGATCAGGTTCAAACCCAGCAGGCTGCCCAGGGCCCAGAACACATTGACCGGCGCCAACCCGTTGCCCAGCGCGGCAAACGCCAGGCCGGCGCCGCTGATAATGGCGACTGCCGCTAGCAGGATCAGCGCCAGGCGCGCACCTTGCAGCCAGCGGGTCAGGGCGGCGGTCAGGCCATCGCGTTCGGCCAGCCACAGCGCGCGGTTTTGAATGCGCGTGGGCAAATCGCCGCCGGCGCTGCGGGCCAGGCGATTGGCTTCCTGGTCTTCCAGGGCGCCCGCGTGTTCCTCGCGCAGGCGCACGGTCTCGGTCAGCCAGAGTGTTTGCAGGGGGGTCAGAGCTGTCACGCGCCGTCCTGTTGAGCCAGTGAGTCTGGAGCATAACCGCTGGAACGCCGGTTGGGGTATGCCGCGCGCGGCTCTGGTATTCTCGTCGCCATGAAAAAAACTCTCCCTTTAAGCCTGATCGCAGCCCTCGGTGAAAACCGTGTGATCGGCGTCGACAACAGCATGCCCTGGCATTTGCCGGGGGATTTCAAATATTTCAAGGCCACCACCCTGGGCAAGCCGATCATCATGGGGCGCAAGACCTGGGATTCCCTGGGGCGACCGTTGCCGGGCCGGTTGAACATTGTGGTCAGCCGTCAGACCGACTTGGCGCTGGAAGGTGCGGAAGTTTTTCCGTCACTGGACGCGGCCGTGGAGCGGGCTGAGGAATGGGCCAAGGCGCAGGGCGTGGATGAGCTGATGCTGATCGGCGGCGCGCAGTTGTATGCCCAGGGGCTGGAGCAGGCGGATCGCCTGTATTTGACGCGGGTGGCGTTGAGCCCGGACGGGGATGCGTGGTTTCCCGAGTTTGATTTGAACCAGTGGAAGCTGGTGTCGAATGTCGAGAATGCGGCTGAGGGTGACAAGCCGGCGTACAACTTCGAAGTTTGGGAAAAAGCCTAAGAGCATCGCAGGCAAGCCAGCTCCCACAGTTGACCGAGTATTACTGAAAAAACCGGTTCAATGTGGGAGCTGGCTTGCCTGCGATAGCGGTCTGTCAGGCCTGCGCCAATTCCGCATGCTCATCGGCATTGAGCAGTTCTTTATCCGTCTGCTGCATGATCTGGCTGGTAATCGCCCCGGCCGTCATCGAACCGTTCACGTTCAATGCCGTACGGCCCATGTCGATCAGCGGCTCAACCGAAATCAGCAGCGCCACCAATGACACCGGCAAGCCCATCGCCGGCAGCACGATCAGCGCGGCAAACGTCGCACCGCCGCCCACGCCCGCCACACCGGCCGAACTCAAGGTCACAATCGCCACCAGTGTTGCGATCCACAGCGGGTCCAGCGGGTTGATACCCACGGTCGGCGCAACCATCACCGCCAGCATCGCTGGGTAAAGACCCGCGCAACCGTTCTGGCCAATCGTTGCGCCAAACGAGGCGGCAAAGCCGGCGATGGACTGCGGAATCCCCAAGCGACGGGTCTGCGCTTCAATGCTCAGCGGGATGCTCGCGGCGCTGGAGCGGCTGGTGAAGGCAAACGTCAGTACCGGCCAGACCTTGCGGAAGAACCGCAGCGGGTTGATCCCGGCCAGCGACAGCAGCAGGCCATGCACCACAAACATCAGGCCCAGGGCCAGGTACGACACCACCACAAAACTGCCGAGCTTGATGATGTCTTGCAGGTTGGAGCTGGCGACCACTTTGGTCATCAGCGCCAATACGCCGTAGGGGGTCAGTTTCATCACCAGGCGCACCAGGCGCATCACCCAGGCTTGCAGGGTGTCGATGGCGTTGAGGACTTTCTGGCCTTTTTCCACGTCATCCTTGAGCAGTTGCAGCGCGGCAACCCCGAGGAATGCAGCGAAGATCACCACACTGATGATCGACGTCGGCTTGGCCCGGGCCAGGTCGGCGAACGGGTTCTGCGGGATGAACGACAGCAGCAGTTGCGGGATATTCAGGTCGGCGACCTTGCCCGCGTAATCACTCTGGATCACTTGCAGGCGCGCCATTTCCTGGGTGCCGGCCACCAGGCCTTCGGCGGTGAGGCCGAACAGGTTGGTCAGGCCGATACCGATCAGCGCCGCGATTGCCGTGGTGAACAGCAGCGTGCCGATGGTCAGGAAGCTGATCTTGCCCAGGGACGAGGCGTTATGCAGACGGGCCACGGCGCTGAGGATCGAGGCGAACACCAGTGGGATCACGATCATTTGCAGCAACTGCACGTAACCGTTGCCGACCAGGTCGAACCAGCCGATCGAGGCCTTGAGCACCGGGTTGCCGGCACCGTAGATCGCGTGCAGCACCACACCGAAGATCACGCCGAGTACCAACGCAAACAACACCTTCTTGGCGAGGCTCCAGTTGGTTCGGCGGGTTTGTGCCAGGCCCAGCAGCAAGGCCACGAACACCAGTAAGTTGAGAATCAGGGGCAGATTCATTGAAGCTCCGTTGAGAAGGCAGCCAATCGCAGGAGCCTGCGATTGCGAACCGGCAAGCCTAACAGCTTGAAATATATTGATTTAATAACGTTATCGCATGGTGACTGTCGTTTTTGGAATAAGCGGATGACGCGCAGGCGTATGGCATTGGCGCGATCACGACGAAAGCGGTCGCGCTCGGGCGATAACTGTCATACAGATTTGTTAGCGTCGATGTCTTTCACTCAGGGAGAAAACGCACATGAAGCTAGCGCCGAAACTGTTTGCCGCCGCGCTGTGCCTGGGCCTCGCGAGCCAGGCCTTTGCCGCCACCGAGTTGAAACACTGGCCGGCGGCTGCCGCCAAGCAACTGGACACGATGATTGCTGCCAATGCCAACAAGGGCAACTTCGCGGTGTTCGACATGGACAACACCAGTTACCGCTACGACCTTGAAGAGTCGTTGCTGCCGTACCTGGAAAACAAGGGCCTGATTACCCGCGACACCATGGACCCTTCCCTGAAGCTGATCCCGTTCAAAGACACCGCCGACCACAAGGAAAGCCTCTTCAGCTACTACTACCGCCTCTGCGAAGTCGACGACATGGTCTGCTACCCGTGGGTCGCGCAGATTTTCTCCGGCTTCACCCTCAAGGAACTCAAGGGCTACGTCGACGAGATGATGGCGTCGGGCAAGCCGGTGCCGGTCACCTATTACGACGGTGACGTGGTCAAGAACATGGAAGTGCAGCCGCCGAAGGTCTTCACCGGCCAGGCTGAGCTGTTCAACAAGCTGATGGAAAACGGCATCGAGGTCTACGTGATGACCGCCGCGTCCGAGGAACTGGTGCGCATGGTCGCGGCCGATCCGAAGTACGGCTACAACGTCAAACCCGAGAACGTCATCGGCGTGACCACCTTGCTCAAGGACCGCAAGACCGGCGAGCTGACCACCGCCCGCAAACAGATTGCTGCCGGCAAGTATGACGAGAAGGCCAACCTCGGCCTGGAACTGACCCCGTACCTGTGGACCCCGGCCACCTGGATGGCCGGCAAGCACGCAGCGATCCTGACCTATATCGACGAGTGGAAAAAACCGGTGATCGTCGGTGGCGACACGCCAACCAGTGACGGCTACATGCTGTTCCATGATGTGGACGTGGCCAAGGGCGGCATCCACCTGTGGATCAACCGTAAAGACAAATACATGACCCAGCTCAACGGCATGATGGCCAAGCACGCTGCGGCCCAGGCCAAGGAAGGGTTGCCGGTGACGGCGGATAAAAACTGGGTGATCGTCAAGCCGGACGAGATTCAGTAAGTACGGCTGGACTCGGTCAAAAATGTGGGAGCGGGCTTGCTCGCGAAGGCGGTGGATCAGCCAGCTTATTCAGTAACTGGCACACCGCAATTCGCGAGCAAGCCCGCTCCCACAGTTGATCTTCTTTGTTTGGGGAATTATCTCCAGACAAAAAAATGCCCCGCACATGGCGGGGCATTTTTATGGGCGAGGTTTACAGACCGTCAAGCATCGCCTTGTTACGCACAGCACCCTTGTCGGCACTGGTGGCCAGCAGGGCGTAAGCCTTCAAGGCGGTGGTGACTTTGCGCGGACGCTTCTCCACCGGCTTCCAGCCTTTCTTGTCCTGCTCGACCCGGCGTGCCGCCAGTTCTTCATCGCTGATCAACAGGTTGATCGAGCGGTTCGGAATGTCGATCAGCACCTTGTCGCCATCCTGCACCAGGCCGATGGCGCCGCCCGCAGCAGCTTCCGGCGAAGCGTGGCCGATGGACAGGCCCGAGGTCCCGCCGGAAAAACGGCCGTCGGTCAGCAAGGCGCAGGCTTTGCCCAGGCCCTTGGATTTCAGGTACGACGTCGGGTACAGCATCTCTTGCATGCCCGGGCCGCCTTTCGGGCCTTCGTAACGGATGATGACGATGTCGCCTTCCTTCACTTCGTCAGCGAGGATGCCGCGTACCGAGCTGTCCTGGCTTTCGTAGATCTTGGCGCGGCCTTCGAACACGTGGATCGACTCGTCGACACCGGCGGTTTTCACCACGCAGCCATCGAGGGCGATGTTGCCGTACAGCACGGCCAGGCCGCCCTCTTTCGAATAGGCATGCTCGACACTGCGGATGCAGCCGTTTTCACGGTCGTCGTCGAGGGTTTCCCAACGGGTCGACTGGCTGAACGCGGTCTGCGTCGGGATGCCGGCCGGGCCGGCCTTGAAGAAGTGATGCACGGCTTCGTCAGTGGTTTGGGTGATGTCCCACTTGGCGATGCCTTCGGCGATGGATTTGCTGTGCACGGTCGGCAGGTCGGTGTGCAACAGGCCGCCACGGGCCAGGGAGCCGAGGATCGAGAAGATCCCGCCGGCGCGGTGCACGTCTTCCATGTGGTACTTCTGGATGTTCGGCGCGACTTTGCACAGTTGCGGCACGTGGCGCGACAGGCGGTCGATGTCCCGCAGGTCGAAGTCGATCTCGGCTTCTTGCGCGGCGGCCAGCAAGTGCAGGATGGTGTTGGTGGAACCGCCCATGGCGATGTCCAGGGTCATGGCGTTTTCGAACGCCTTGAAGTTGGCGATGTTGCGCGGCAACACCGACTCATCGTTCTCGGTGTAGTAGCGCTTGCACAGCTCGACGATGGTGCGGCCGGCCTGCAGGAACAGTTGCTCGCGGTCGCTGTGGGTGGCCAGTGTCGAGCCGTTGCCCGGCAAGGCCAGGCCCAGGGCTTCCACCAGGCAGTTCATCGAGTTGGCGGTGAACATGCCGGAGCACGAACCGCAGGTAGGGCAGGCGCTGCGCTCGTATTCCGCGACCTTCTCGTCAGAAGCGCTGGAATCGGCGGCGATGACCATGGCGTCCACCAGGTCGAGGCCGTGGGAGGCGAGCTTGGTCTTGCCGGCTTCCATCGGGCCGCCGGAGACGAAGATCACCGGGATGTTCAGGCGCAGGGCGGCCATCAGCATGCCGGGGGTGATCTTGTCGCAGTTGGAGATGCACACGATGGCGTCGGCGCAGTGGGCGTTGACCATGTATTCCACGGAGTCGGCGATGATCTCGCGGCTCGGCAGGGAATACAGCATGCCGTCATGGCCCATGGCGATGCCGTCATCCACGGCGATGGTGTTGAATTCTTTCGCTACACCGCCGGCGCGTTCGATCTCGCGGGCGACCAGTTGGCCCAGGTCCTTGAGGTGGACGTGGCCGGGTACGAACTGGGTGAACGAGTTGGCAATCGCGATGATCGGCTTCTTGAAGTCGTCATCTTTCATCCCCGTGGCGCGCCACAGTGCGCGGGCGCCGGCCATGTTGCGGCCGTGGGTGGATGTTTTCGAGCGGTAATCAGGCATTGGAGCACTCCGGGCGGCTAATCAAGTACTAAAGGGGAGTGAGCTTCTAATTGACGACTGGAACACCCGAAAAATGGCCGTGTGTCCGGAAGTTGCCACTCGCGTCGCGGGATCGCCGCTTGCTTGGGCCTCGAGCTCATAAACCCGCCGGGGGATGACTGGCGATGAATAGGTCCGATTCTACACCGCTGGCGGCCGGAGGGAATGGCCGCCAGCGTGTAGATAGCGCTTACGAGACGTGTGGGTGTGCAAGTTTCATGGTCAGCGACCGACCCGGGCGTTCGTCACCACGCCCCAAACGCTGAACACGATGAAGCTGATGGCGATGGTCATCAGCAGGTTGGCCCCGGCTTGGGCGAGGGCGGCGCTGCTGACGGCGGCGGTGATGAACATGATGCTGTTGCCGGCCGACGCGGCGGTGCCGGCGCTGCTGGAGAACAGCAACATGGCCGCGGAAATCGCGGCGGGGCGTACCAGGGTCACGGCCAGGGCGCTGATCAGCATCGGGATCAGCAGGGTGATGGTGGTGATAGCTCCAAGACCGACGATCAGCATCAGAAGCACGCCTGCGACAAGCAGCAATCCAAGGCCGATGTTGATTTGCCGGGACAGCGAGATGCGTTTTTGAAGATACGACGCCGCCAAGCCACCGAGCAGATAGGCCACGCCATACACCATGAGTACCAGTGCGTACTGGTATTCGGAGAGTTTCAGCGAGTCCATGAAAATCAACGGTGTCACGCTGATCAAGGCGAAGTAGCAGGCGAACACCAACGCGGCGATCCACCAGTAACGCAGGAAGTCGCGATTGGTTGCGACATCTTTCAGCGTGCCGATGATCGACACCTGCGTGCGGTGCGGGCTGGCGGACTTGGAGGGCAGTATGCAGAACGCATGGATCAACATGCCCGACGCCATCAGTGCGAACCCATAGAAACTACCTTGCCAGTCGAAGGTGGTTTGCAACCAGGAGCCGATCAGCGGTGACAAGGCGACGAACGAGCCGCTCAGGGTCATGTAGTAGAGGCGCACACGGGCGCGATCCTGTTCTTCGAACAGGTCCTCCACTAACGCGTGGCCCAGTACGAAGAAGCCGCAACCCATGGCCTGGACCGAGCGAAACAGCAGGAAGCTCAGGTAGTCCGTCGATAATGCGCAACCTATCGCACCCAGGATCGACAGCGTGATGCAACCGAGCAGGACTTCCTTGCGGCCCCATTTATCCGACAGCGGTCCGGCGACCAGTTGGGAAATCGAAAAAACCAGGGTGAACAGGCTGATGGACAGCGCCACATCGGCGGTGGGTGTATCGAACCTTTCAGCCAAGGCGGGGAAGGAGGGCAGCAGGATGTTGATCGGGAAGAAGCTGATAAGTGAGATGCAAGTGATGAGGATGAAGCGTGAGAATTGGTGGCGTTTTATCTCGCTGCCGAGTAAGGGCGAGCAGGAAGACTCAGACATTGTTTTTATTTCCGGTGGGGTGCCAAAAACCGATATTAGCCTTGGGTGGCGAGAATTCAATCAATAAAGGTGGAGCCATTCTCTTCCAAAGGCATGCTGTAAAAGGCTGCATCGCCAAGGCCTCAATCAGTCCTCAAAAGCTTTTCGAATTCATCGCTGAAAACCTGACCGTCGCTGTAACCGGCGCCTACGAAAAGTACCAACTGCTCTTTAAGGTCCTGTATGCCAAGGGCTTTCTCGATCTTGGTATCGTTGAGAGCGGAGGAAATCCAAGTATTAAGCCCCATGGCGGTTGAAATGAGCTGAGCGGTTTGTGAGATGTGTCCGGCCTCTATCAGGGCAACTCGGTAGGCTCTGGAGTGTGGGTACTTCCACCACAGTTTGTCGAATCGTGATGTAATGAAAATACCAAACGGAAGATTGTCGATGAAGTGCTGGCCGTTAAGGTAGTTTCCAAGAGGCTCTTGTATTCGACGAATCAGCCTGAGTGCGTGTAACTCCGGGTGGTAATAATAAAGTCCGGGATTTACGCCTCTTATGTTGTACGCATACACATAACCTTCGCTGGAGCTTAATCCACCACCTGACGGGCTGCTTCGTCTAGCGCGGAAAGAGGGGGGCGTTAAATGTGAGGTGTCTTGCAGGCGTTCTTTTAAGTGCCCTAGAGACAGGTAGAGCAGCGTACTCAGGTCTTCTAAAGAAATGCTTTTGTTTAAATAGGTGCGGCAGGTTTTTCGCTTAATTAACGTGTGTTGCAGTAACGGGTATGTTCTGAGAGATTCGTTTGGTGAGGGTTGCGGCAGACTGATAAAGTCTTCTGATTGGAGATGGGCGAACCGATTCGAGTCAGGAGGACTCTTGCGCATTACGCCCTGGCAGTGGGCCAAATAATGAGCTGCCCAACTGACGCTGTCTGTAGGTTGATCAGCGTCTGATAAGTCTTTTGTACCGATGTGGAATATCCTCGACAAGTCATCCCACCCCCACTGGTTATCTAACGTTGGCGCACCTTGTTGAATAATTGCATGGTGAGTGAACGTCGAGTCGATCTCAAACTCAGGGTTATAAAGCGAAAGGTCGTATATTAGTTCTAGCAGTCGCTGCGAGTGCGCGCGATCTAATTCAAATTGCTCATGAGTTTTGTAGTTCCAGATGATCAGATGTTGTGATTTGGTTAAGAAAAATAAGTTGGGATTTATGTGCATTGTTTTCTTCCCGTTCTTAGGGCTGGGTTGGCGTACAACCCAGCTTGTCATCAACGACTTATTTAGGCATTCCAATCAATGCGAATGCTGCCAGTGCTTTTGACTCAAGAACGATTGCCTTCATATCAGCTCTCCATTTCATTAAGTTAAATGGCTGTCACACAAAATGATTGTGACAGAAACTAGGCTAGGCGCTGGTTTTAGATTTATCTAGTCAGGAGGCGTAGGAGGATTCTGCTGGCGTTGTAGTATGTTTTTGCTGTAACGATGAAGCTATATGTGGTTTTTGACGTTGTACAAGAAATTAAAAAGTTTGCTTTTATTTGAAGGCGCGGCTTTGTGAATTGATGCTGCCCGGAGCCAGTCGGGCAGCATCGCGGGAATAACTTAGCTATTCGGCAACAACCGGCAAGTAATGCTCTTGATATACCGGGTCTCGGCAATCGCCGGGTGCACCGGGTGGTCCGGGCCCTGGCCGCCGCGTTCCAGCATCTGGATGTTGCGATCCAGGTGACGGGCGCTGGTCAGCAGGATGTTTTGCAGGTCGTCTTCCGGCAAGTGCATCGAGCACGAAGCGCTGACCAGGATGCCGTCCTTGCTGAGCAGGCGCATGGCTTGCTCGTTCAGGCGGCGGTAGGCGCCTTCGCCGTTTTTCATGTCTTTCTTGCGCTTGATGAAGGCAGGCGGGTCGGCCACGATCACGTCGAAACGCTCTTCGCTGGCTTTCAGCTCTTTGAGGGCTTCGAACACGTCGCCTTCGATGCAGGTCATTTTCTCGGCAACGCCGTTCAGTGCCGCGTTGCGCTCCACGCCGTCGAGGGCGAAGGCGGAGGCGTCGACGCAGAACACTTCACTGGCACCGAAGGCGGCCGCTTGCACGCCCCAGCCGCCGATGTAGCTGTACAGGTCGAGTACGCGTTTGCCTTTGGCATACGGAGCCAGGCGGGCGCGGTTCATGCGGTGGTCGTAGAACCAGCCGGTCTTCTGGCCCTGGATCACCGGCGCTTCGAACTTCACGCCGTTTTCTTCCAGTGCCACCCACTCCGGCACCAGGCCGAACACGGTTTCGACGTAGCGGTTGAGGCCTTCGGCATCACGCGCGGCGGAGTCGTTCTTGAACAGGATGCCGCTTGGCTTGAGCACTTGGGTCAGTGCGGCAATCACGTCTTCCTTGTGGGCTTCCATGGTCGCCGAAGCGATCTGCACCACCAGGATGTCGCCGAAACGGTCGACCACCAGGCCTGGCAACAAGTCGGAATCGCCGTACACCAGGCGGTAGAACGGCTTGTCGAACAGGCGGTCACGCAGGGACAGGGCGACGTTGATGCGGTGTACCAGCAGCGACTTGTCCAGCGGCAACTTGATGTCGCGGGACAGCAGGCGGGCGCAGATCAGGTTGTTCGGGCTCATGGCCACGATGCCGAGGGGCTTGCCGCCGGCTGCTTCCAGGATCGCCTGGTCGCCTACCTGGAAGCCGTGAAGAGGTGTGGCGGCCACATCGATTTCGTTGCTGTAGACCCACAGGTGGCCGTTGCGCAAACGACGATCGGCGTTGGCTTTGAGACGCAGGCTTGGCAGGGACATGACGTCGCTCCGGAAAAAAGAGCGGGAGTATACCGTGTTGTGCAGTACTTGGCGGCGCCGCCGGACATGTGGGTTGTGATGTCCCTGTGGGAGCTGGCTTGCCTGCGATAGCATCACCTCGGTTATCTGAAAGACCGAGCCGTCTGCATCGCAGGCAAGCCCGCTCCCACATTCGGTCCGGTTTCAGTTCGGGTTTTTGAGGTGTCAGCCTGGTTGCCATAAAGGTTAGAATCGCCGCCTAGTCCAGAGTGTGCCCCCTATGTCCCAAGAGCTATCCGCCGAACAGATCCAACAGAGCCTCCAAGGCATCAGTGTGCCGCCTCAACCGCAAATCATGGTGGATTTGCAGATGGAGCAGTACATGCCCGATCCGGACCTGGAAGTGATCGCCCGGTTGATCGCCCAGGACCCGGGCCTCTCCGGCTCGCTGCTGAAGATCGTCAATTCGCCGTATTACGGTCTGAGCAACAAGATCGTCTCGATACAGCGCGCGGTGAACCTGCTGGGCAGCCGCTCCATCGTCAACCTGATCAACGCGCAGTCGATCAAGGGCGAGATGAGCGACGACACCATCGTCACCCTCAACCGTTTCTGGGACACCGCCCAGGACGTGGCCATGACCTGCCTGGCCCTGGCCAAGCGCACCGGCAGCCAGGCGGTCGATGAAGCCTACGCATTGGGGCTGTTCCACGATTGTGGCGTGCCGTTGATGCTCAAGCGTTTCCCGAACTACATGAGTGTGCTGGAAGAGGCCTATGCCAACGCCGGCCCGGAGTGCCGTGTGGTCGACACCGAGAACCAGGCGTTCAACACCAACCATGCCGTGGTGGGTTACTACACCGCCAAATCCTGGCGCCTGCCGGAACATGTGACCGACGCCATCGCCAACCACCACAATGCCCTGGCGATTTTCAGCGACGAGTCCAACCACAAGCCGCAGCTGAAAAACCTGCTGGCGATCCTGAAGATGGCCGAGCACATTTGTGCGTCGTACCGCGTGCTGGGCAACCAGGTGGATGACCATGAGTGGAACGCCATCGGCCCGCTGGTGCTGGACCATATCGGCCTGTCGGACTACGACTTCGAGAGCTTGAAGTTGTCGATCCGCGAGCTGGGCGCGCACTAACCCTTTTTCCAAGAGGTACACATGCCCGAGTTACCGGAAGTCGAAACCACCCGGCGCGGAATTGCGCCGCACCTGGAAGGCCAGCGGGTCAGCCGTGTGGTGGTGCGTGAGCGGCGCCTGCGCTGGCCGATCCCGGAAGACCTGGATGTGCGGCTGTCCGGGCAACGCATCGTGCTGGTGGAGCGGCGGGCCAAGTATTTGTTGATCAATGCCGAGGTCGGCACGCTGATCAGCCACTTGGGCATGTCGGGCAATTTGCGCCTGGTGGAAGCCGGCAGCCCGGCGGCCAAGCATGAGCATGTGGATATAGAACTTGAGTCGGGCCTGGCCCTGCGCTACACCGACCCGCGACGCTTTGGCGCGATGCTCTGGAGCCTCGACCCGCTGAACCACGAGCTGCTGATCCGCCTGGGGCCGGAGCCGTTGACCGACCTGTTCGACGGCGAGCGGCTATTCCAGCTGTCCCGTGGACGCTCGATGGCGGTGAAGCCGTTCATCATGGACAACGCGGTGGTGGTGGGGGTGGGCAACATCTACGCGACGGAGGCGCTGTTTGCCGCTGGGATTGATCCGCGTCGGGAAGCCAAGGGCATTTCCCGTGGGCGTTACCTGAAGCTGGCGATCGAGATCAAGCGCATCCTGGCGGCGGCCATCGAGCGCGGCGGCACCACGTTGCGGGACTTTATCGGCGGCGACGGGCAGCCGGGGTATTTCCAGCAGGAATTGTTCGTCTATGGCCGTGGTGGCGAGGCGTGCAAGGTCTGTGGGACTGAGTTGCGCAACGTGATGCTGGGGCAGCGGGCGAGTGTGTTTTGCCCGAAGTGTCAGAGCTGACGATTTGTGGTGCTGCTGATGGCCTCTTCGCGAGCAAGCCCGCTCCCACATTCGACTGCATTCCAAAGGTGGAACTCGGTCGAATGTGGGAGCGGGCTTGCTCGCGAAGGGGCTTAATGAAGCGCCAAGGGACTTAGGCCTTCCCGGTAATCAACCGGTACTTCTCCATCAGTTGCTCTTCCGTTTCCGGATGAGCCTCGTCCAGCGGAATGCAATCCACCGGGCAAACCTGCTGGCACTGGGGTTCGTCGTAGTGGCCGACACACTGGGTGCACAGGTTGGGGTCGATCACATAGATCTCTTCACCCTGGGAAATGGCAGCGTTCGGGCACTCGGGTTCGCAGACGTCGCAGTTGATGCAATCGTCGGTGATGATCAGGGACATGGAAACTCCTGCCAGGGCTGTCAGCCAAGGCATCTGAAAACTAATGCGCGCAATTGTGCCGCATTGGCGCCCGCAGTGCGAGTCACAGCGATGGACAGTAGGAGCCGGCTTGCCGGCGATGGCGATGGGTCAGTTGCACCGTGGCGCCTGGATCGCTGGCAAGCCAGCTCCTGCAGTCCGGGATTATTTCTTGAATCGCAGGGTGAGAGCATCCGCCACAGCCGGGTGCACGAACTTGGTGATATCCCCGCCCAACGCCGCGATTTCCCGGACCAACGTCGAGGAAATGAACGAATAACGTTCCGAAGGCGTAAGAAACAGGCTTTCCACGTCCGGCGCCAGTTGGCGGTTCATGTTGGCCAGCTGGAATTCGTATTCGAAATCCGACACCGCCCGCAGGCCGCGCAGGAACACATTGGCGTTCTGTTCCTTGGCGAAGTGCGCCAGCAGCGTCGAGAAGCCGACCACTTCAACGTTGGGCAGATGCTTGGTGACCTCACGGGCCAGCTCCACGCGCTGTTCCAGGGGAAACAGCGGGTTTTTCTTGGGGCTGGCAGCGACCGCGATAATCACATGGTCGAACAAGCGCGAGGCGCGTTCGACCAGATCGCCATGGCCCTTGGTGATTGGGTCGAAGGTACCTGGGTACAACACTCGGTTCATCGCGTCGTCCTGGCGGAGTCCGTTGGGGAACCGGATGGTATCGCAGCCATCCCGGTCGGCCAAGTCAACTTATTCAGAAGAAAGCACTATAGACACCGCGAATACCCGGTTTTTTCAGGCCGTTTTCAGACGTTCGGCCAATGCCGTCGCCAGTTGCGCCGTCAATCCATACACCGATAACTGCGGGTTAGCGCCAATGCTGGTGGGGAATAGCGAGCCATCGTGGATCGACAAGTTGCGCAGTTGATGATGGCGCCCCAGGCTGTCGGCCACGGCGTTTTTCGGTTCTTCCCCCATCGCGCAACCGCCCATTACATGAGCGCTGCCGAGCCGGGTTCGGTGCAATTCGAGGTTCAACCCGTCGATCATGCTGCGGGCTTCAGCCAAGGTGTTCACGTAGCGCGCATCGCCGTGCAGCGGCATCACCGACTTGGCGCCGCCGGCAAACTGAATCTCCGCCATGCTGTGGAATGCCCGGCGCAGGCCGTCCCAGGCGTAGGGCGAAACCTGATAATCGAGCACCGGTGTGCCATCGCCGCGTAATTCGACTGTGCCACCCGGGCTGTCGGGGTGGAAGCCGTCCCGCAGCAGCGCAAGCATGGCGTGGGTTTTCGGCAGTTGACCCATGTCCAGCGCGTTCTGCGTGCCGTAGCCGCCGAGCAAGGTGCTGGCCAGGCCCGGATGCAGTGGCGGTACTTCGAGCTTGTAGGACATTTTGCCGGTAGTGCCGTCCTGCCATTGGAAGTGATCGGAATAAATCGACTGCGGCGCGCCGTAGAACGGGTTGATCACCTCGTCGAACAACCCGGCGGAAAAATTCACCAGGTGTAAAAAGGTTCGCTTGCCCAGGCGCGAGTGGGGATCGGGTGCGTCCGAGCGCAGCAGCAGCGCCGGGCTGTTGATGCCGCCGCCGGCCAGTACGTAATGCTTGGCTTTGACCGTGATCTTGCGGCCGGTGGGTGCCACGCAATACTGATCCATGGCCACGCATTCGAGGCTGGTGATGGTGTCGCCGCTGAACTTCAGGCGTTCGGCACGGGCCAGGTACAGCAGCTCGCCGCCTTTCTCCAGGGTGGACGGAATGGTGGTCACCAGCATTGATTGCTTGGCGTTGACCGGGCAACCCATGCCGCAATACCCCAGGTTGAAACAGCCGCGCACATTGCGCGGGATCACGTGCCAGCTGTAGCCAAGCTTTTCGCAGCCCTTGCGGATCACGTCATTGTTGGCATTCGGTGGCATGGCCCAAGGCGCGATGCCCAGGCGTTGTTCCATTTTTTCGAACCAGGGCGCCATTTCGGCGCTGCTGTGGCCCTTGACCGCGTACTCGCTGGCCCAGTGGGCGAGGGTCGGGTCCGGGGTGCGGAAGCTGGAGGTCCAGTTGATCAGCGTGGTGCCGCCGACCGCGCGGCCCTGCAGGATGGTGATAGCGCCGTCCTTGCTCATGCGGCCGATGCCTTCCTGGTACAGGGTGGCGTAGGCCTCGTCCTCCAGCAGCTTGAAGTCGTTGCTGGTTTTCAGCGGGCCTTCTTCGATCAACAGCACCTTGTAGCCGGCGGCGCTGAGGATTTCGGCGGTGGTGCCGCCGCCGGCACCGCTGCCGATGATTGCGACGTCAGCCTCCAGGGTCAGGTCCTGGTCGAGGGCGGCGCCATTGTGGGTTTTCCAGCCGCGGGCCATGCCATCGCGGAACAGATCAGGTACGGGCATCAGGGTCGTCTCTTGTTTTTATCGGGATGCGAATCAGATTTTCGGTGGGCCGGGGTAGCCGCAATGCGCCCAGGACTCGGGGCGGAAATACCAGGCCATGATCACCAGTTTGAGCAACGAGCCCTGGCCCATGCGCAGCAGGTTCAGGTAGCTGTTTTCCCAGCGGTGCAGGAAGTTGCGGATCTGCTCGGCGCTGGCGTTTTCCCAACTGCCCCACACGCCGGTCAGGGGCCCACGGGTGATGGCCATGCCCAATACGTCGAACAGTTGCTGGGTCAGCTTGAACATCTCGGGCGACAGGTGTTGCAGGCTGAAGTCGAGCTTTTTCAGGGTGTCGTCGATGCCGGCCACCACTATCTCGGCGCTGGCCACGCCCTCCAGCAGCACCGGAATCACTGCCCGCAAAAACGGCAGGTCACTGCTGCGCAACATCGCAAAGCCGCTGGCCGGGGTGCTGCTGGAGCAGCCGCTGAGGCTGGCGCCCAGCCCGGCGGTGGCCAGGAAGGCGCTGGCGCACAGGCCGAGTTTCAAGACGCCGCGCCGTGACAGCGCGGGTGATTCAGTCAGGCTAGGGTTCATTCTTATTGTTATCCCGGTGATGGGTTTGTTAGCGGACGAACAGCTTCTGGATCAACTTCTGGATGGATTTGCCATAGGGCGGGTAAATCAGCTTGGCCGCGTTCAGGCGTTGCTTGATCAGCACGCCCTTGGCCTTGCTGAAGGTCAGGAAACCTTCATGGCCGTGGTAATGGCCCATGCCCGACGGGCCGATGCCGCCGAAGGGCATGTCGTCCTGGGCTACGTGCAGCAACGTGTCGTTCAGGCACACGCCGCCGGAATGGGTTTCGTGCAGTACGCGGTTCTGTTCCGCCTTGTTGTAGCCGAAGTAATACAGCGCCAGTGGGCGAGGGCGCTGATTGATGTAGGCAAAGGCCTGGTCGAGGCCGCGATACGGCACGATCGGCAGCACCGGGCCGAAGATTTCGTCCTGCATCACGGTCATCTCGTCGCTGACATTCAGCAGCAGGCTGTGGGCCATGCGGCGGTCCTGGCCCTGGTCGTACAGCGGGACCAGGGTGGCACCCTTGTCGGTGGCGTCTTTCACGTAGCCGTTGAGCCGGGCCAACTGTCGTTCGTTGATGATGGCGGTGTAGTCCGGGTTGTCGGCCAGGGTCGGATAGAACCCGCGAACCGCCTTGCTGTAGGCCTCGACGAAGCCGTCTACACGGTCTTCCGGCACCAGCACATAGTCCGGCGCCACGCAGGTTTGCCCGGCATTCAGCGCCTTGCCGAAGGCGATGCGTTCGGCGGCGTCCTTGAGCGGCACGTCGGCGGAAACAATCGCCGGTGATTTGCCGCCCAGTTCCAGGGTGACCGGCGTCAGGTGTTCGGCCGCCGCGCGCATCACGTGCTTGCCGATGCTGGTGGCGCCGGTGAACAGCAGGTGGTCGAAGCGCAGCTTGGAAAACGCCATGCCCACTTCAGCCTCGCCGAGCACCACGCACACCAGGTCCTCGGGGAAGATCTTCGCCAGCAGCGTCTTGAGCAACTGGCCGGTGGCGGGGGTGGATTCGCTGAGCTTGAGCATCACCCGGTTGCCGGCCGCCAATGCACCCACCAGCGGGCCGATGGCCAGGTACAACGGATAGTTCCAGGGCACGATCACCCCGACCACACCCAGGGGTTGATAGATGACCTTGGCGGACGCGGGCTGGAAGGCAATGCCTACAGCGCGGCGGGAAGGTTTCATCCAACCCTTGAGGTGTTTGCTGGCGTAGTGAATGCCATGCAGGCTGGGCATCAGTTCGGCGAACAGGGTTTCGTCGGCGCTGCGGTGGCTGAAATCACTGCTGATGGCGTTGATCAGCGCCTGGCGCTCGTCACTCAGCAGCTCGCGCAAGGCCTTGAGCCATTGCTGGCGCTGGGCGGCCGGCGGCATCGGGTTGGCAGCGTAGGCCCGACGTTGGGCGTCGAACAGTTCCTGGAGTTGGTCCAGCGCCTGGGAATCTTGCAGGTAGGCAACGTTGGCAGACATGGCGAAGTTCCCGATTGTTATTGGAATGCTTCAGTTTTTAGAGTCATTGCTCTAAATTGTCAAATAACATTGCACAACGTGCCGATTTATCCGGACAAGGATAGTCCGTAAGATGCCGCCATCACGGGTCTAGAAGTTGATTTCCCATGGCACCACGAGTAAAGACCAGCGAGCGCATTGTGCAAACCAGCCTGGAGCTGTTTAACCAGCAGGGCGAGCGCAGTGTCAGCACCAACCATATCGCCGCCCATATGGAAATTTCCCCGGGCAACCTGTACTACCACTTCCCCAACAAGCAGGCGATTATCGCGGTGCTGTTTCGTGAGTACGAAGCGTTGGTGGACAGTTTCCTGCGCCCGCCCCAGGGCCGTGCGGTGACCGTGGAAGACAAGCGCTTCTACCTGCAGGCGGTGCTGGCCGGCATGTGGCGCTACCGCTTCCTGCACCGTGACCTCGAACACCTGCTGGAAAGCGACCCGGAGCTGGCCACCGGCTATCGGAGGTTCTCCCAGCGTTGCCTGATCCAGGGCGCAGCCATCTACCAGGGGTTTGTCGATGCCGGCATCCTGAACATGGACCCGGTGCAAACCGAAGCCCTGACCCTCAACGCCTGGATCATCCTCACCTCATGGGTGCGCTTCCTGTGCACCACCAATGAAAAGTCCACGCACCTGAGCGCTGAGGCCATCAAGCGCGGTGTATACCAGGTGCTGGTGCTGGAAGCCGGGTTTATCACCCCCAAGGCCAAGGACGCGGTGGATGCACTGTTCAAAGAGTTTTACGTGCCGTTGAATCAGGCGCTGGAAGAAGTGAAGTAGGATGTTTCCCGAACGCTAACCTAGCCACAGGAGTCAGTCATGCCGCTTGCCCAACTGATCAGCCCCCAGCAACTGGCCGAGCGCCAGAAGTCCGGCGGGCTGGTGATCCTCGATTGCCGCTTTGCCCTGGAAGACCCGGACTACGGCCTGTGCAGCTACGCCGAAGGGCATATCGAAGGGGCGCAGTATGCCGACCTGGAGCGCCACCTCAGCGGGCCGATAATCAAGGGCGTGACCGGTCGCCATCCGTTGCCGGCGCCGGATGCGTTTATCCGGCAACTGCGGGCATGGGGCGTTAACGCCGACAGCGATATCGTTTTGTATGACGACGGCCCGGGTGCCTATGCCGCCCGTGCCTGGTGGCTGCTGGCCTGGCTGGGCAAGCGCGACGGCGTGTTCATCCTCGATGGCGGCCTGAAAGCCTGGCACGCGGCGGGCTTCCCGTTGAGCCTGGATGCGCCGGTGATCGAGCCCGGCACCTTCAGCGGCACGCCGGACAACCACCTGCAATTGGACGCCGAACACCTGCAGAAACGCCTTGGCCAGCCCGGCCTGACCCTGATCGACGCCCGCGCCCAGCCGCGTTTTCGTGGTGAAGTGGAGCCGATCGACCCGGTTGCCGGGCATATCCCCGGCGCGCAATGTGCCGCGTTCAATGAAAACCTGGGCAGCGACGGCCGTTTCCTGCCGGCGGACCAGCTCAAGCAACGCTTCGCCGCCAAGCTGCAAGACCGCTCGCCGGATGACCTGGTGGCCTACTGCGGCTCCGGCGTGACTGCCTGCCACAACCTGTTTGCGCTGTGCCTGGCGGGTTACCCGTTGGGCAAGTTGTACGCGGGGTCGTGGAGCGAGTGGATCACTGATCCAAAGCGGGAAGTTGCAACAGGCGACTGAGGTCTACCTGACCCGGTCTGATCCAAAGTGTGGGAGCTCCCACATTTTTATCGGCGTTGTGTCAGTAGCCACTCCGGGATTCGCCGTTCCAGGTAGTAAGTTGGCTGTTTCAGTGAGCCGTCCACAAACCCGACATGCCCGCCCTTGGCCAGCAGTTCGAACTCGGTGCAATCCGACAGTTCGCTGGCCTCGGGCAGGCTGTGGGCGAACACGAACGGGTCGTCCGCGGCCTGGATGATCAGGGTTGGTGTGCGAATGCCCCCGAGGTAGTAGCGGCTGGAGGCGCGGCGGTAGTAGTCCTCGGCACTGAGGAACCCGTGCAGCGGCGCGGTGACGCGGCCGTCAAAGTCCCAGAACGTGCGCATCTTCTCCAGCGAGCCCAGGTCGGCGAGGGTTTTCAGGCCTGCCTCGCGGCCATCCTTGAGAAACCGGCTTTGTTTGACGCGGATATAGGCCAGCATTTCGCGCATGAAATGCTTCTGATAAACCCGAGAAAAGCCCAGGCCAATGCGATCGGCGCACTGATCCAGGCGAAACGGCACCGACACCGCTGCCGCGCCTTGCAGCCCGGAGGCTTCACCGGTTTCACCCAAGTGCTTGAGCAGCACATTGCCGCCCAGTGAATACCCCACCGCATACAGCGGCGCCAACGGGCGCTTGGCCCGCAGGTGAGCGATGGTTTCGGCCAGGTCTTCACTGGCGCCGGAATGGTAGCTGCGGGCGAGCAGGTTGGGTTCGCCGGAGCAGCCACGCCAGTTCAGCGCGACGCTGGCCCAGCCTTGGGTTGCGAGGGCTTTTTGCAGGCCGGCTACATAGGGCGAGTTAGACGAGCCGGTCAGGCCATGCAGGACCAGCACCAACGGGGTGGTTGCCTCATGGGGCCCGTGCCAGTCGAGGTCGAGAAAGTCGCCGTCTGCCAGCCACAGCCGTTCGCGCTGGCGTTCGATGTGGGTGGTTTTGCGCCACAGCGGTCCCCACAGCGTTTGCAGGTGCGGGTTGCCGAGGCCGAAGGCGGGGGAGAAGCGGTCGAGGGGCGGAGTCATGAAATTCTCGGTGCCGAATGGGCTTGCTCCAATCATTGTAGGAGCGAGCTTGCTCGCGAAAAACTCAAGATCACCGCGTTCCCCTGGTTTCCCGCGTCATCGTTAACGATCTTCGGGAGCAAGCTCGCTCCTACACGGTGCGTTGCCACAACGCGTAATACACCCGCCCGGATTTCTGCTCGCGGTGCAGGCGCCACGTGCCCGGCAGGCCGAGTGTGGACGGTGCCGTCTCGCTTTCAGTGTAGATCCAGGCATCCGGCGCCAACCACTGACGCTCTTCCAGCAGCGCACATACAGTCGGCAGCAGGTTCTGGTTGAACGGCGGATCAAGAAACACCACGTCAAACTCACGGGCTTCCTGGGTTTCCAGGTAGCGCAACGCATCAGCCGTCTGCACTTGCCCGGTGGTGCAACGCAGGGTGCCCAGGTGTTCCTTGAGGCTGGCGACCGCCACATTGCTGGCATCCAGCGCCTGGCCCAGCGCCGCGCCACGGGACAGCGACTCCAGGAACAACGCGCCGCTACCCGCGAACGGGTCCAGCACCTTGGCCCCGGCGATATACGGCGCGAGCCAGTTGAACAGGGTTTCACGCACGCGGTCTGGCGTCGGGCGCAGGCCCACGACATCAGGGAAGCTCAGCTTACGGCTGCCCCACTCTCCGCCGATGATGCGCAGTTGGCCCACACCGTTGTGAACGTTGTGGACAGGTTTTTTGGGACGGGATGGACGGGCCATTAATGCTCCGGAACCCCGAGCGGTTGCTCGGCGGGTTTATCAGTGGGGGGCGGTAGTGGCTTTTGCGCAATCGTCGGGCCGGCGGTCACGATGACCATCTTGTCGGCACTCAAATGTTTGTTCAAAGCAGCTTTGACCTGGTCAACGGTCAGCGCCTGGGATTGTTTCATGAAATCTTCCAGGTAGCTCAGCGGCAGGTTGTAGAAACCCATGGCGCCCAGCTGCCCGACGATATCGGCGTTGCTCGCGGTGGACAGCGGGAAGCTGCCGGCCAGTTCGCGCTTGGCGTCATCGAGTTCTTTCTGTGTCGGGCCGGTCTTGAGGTAGTCGGCGAGTACGTCCTGCACCAATCGCAGCGTGCCGGCGCTCATTTCGGCGCGGGTTTGCAGGTTGATCATGAACGGGCCGCGTACCTGCATCGGCGAGAAACCGGAGTATACGCCGTAGGTCAGGCCGCGTTTCTCGCGCACTTCGCTCATCAAACGGGTGCCGAAGCCACCGCCGCCGAGAATCTGGTTACCCAGGGACAGCGCGGCGTAATCCGGGTCGGCACGGTCGATACCCAGTTGCGCCAGCAGCAGGGTTGTCTGCTTGGACGGGAACTCGATGTGCGTGGTGCCAGCCTTGGGCTCGACCGGTTGGGCGATTTTCGCCAGCGCCGGGCCTTTTGGCAGGGACGCGGAAACCTTGGCTGTCATGGCTTCGGCTTCGGCGCGGGTCAGATCGCCGACTACAGAAATCACTGCGTTGCCGGCGGCGTAGGCCTTGGCGTGGAAGTCCTTCAATTGCGCGAGAGTCACCTTCGGCACGCTCTCGGCGTTGCCTTCGCTCGGATGGGCGTAAGGGTGGTCGCCATAGAGCTGCTTGAACAGCTCGATGCTCGCCAGTTTGCCGGGGTTCTGTTTCTGGTATTCAAAGCCGGCCAGCAGCTGGTTCTTGATCCGCGCCAGGGAGTCTGCCGGGAAGGTCGGCTTGCCGATCACGTCGTCAAACAGTGACAGGGCGGCGTCACGCTTGTCGCTGGCGCTCAGGCTGCGCAGGGAAACCAGCGCCATGTCGCGGTAGGCGCCATTGCTGAAATCAGCACCCAGGCCGTCGAAACCGGCGGCAATCTGGCTGACGTCCTTGCCCGGCACGCCTTCGTTGAGCATTGCGTTGGTCAACAGCGCCAGGCCTGGTGTTGCGCCGTCCTGGCTGCTGCCGGCGGCGAACAGGATGCGCATGTCGAACATCGGCAGTTCATGGGCTTCGACGAACAGCACCTTGGCGCCTTCGGCGGTGGTCCAGGTTTGCACGTCGAGCTTGCGGTTGGTCGGCGCCTTGTCGTCCAGCTCGGCCAGGGATTGCAGCTTGTTGGCGGACTTGGCCTGCTCCAGCGCCTGGCTGGCGACGGATTCGCTGGGGCGCAGCAAGTACACCGCGCAGGCCGCAGCCAAAGTCACCACGATCAGGCCGGGCAGCACCAGGCGGTTGTTTTTACGTTCACTCATGAGCGGTCTCCTCAGGCAAGACATGGGCGACGCTGAGACGTTCGCGGGTGAAATAGGTGCGTGCAGCTTTCTGGATATCTTCGGCGGTGACGCTTTGCAGCTCGGCCAGCTCGGTGTCCATGAGTTTCCAGGACAGGCCCACCGTCTCCAGGGAGCCGATGGCAGTGGCCTGGCTGGTGATCGAGTCGCGCTGGTAAACCACGCCGGCGATGACCTGGGCGCGGATACGCTCCAGTTCTTCAGCGCTCGGTGGCTTGGCCTTCAGCTCATCCAGCAGGCGCCAAAGGCCGGCTTCAGCCTGGGCCACGGTCTTTTTCTTTTGCAGGTTCGGTGTGGCAGTCAGGGTGAACAGGCTGTCACCGCGGGTGTAGGCGTCGTAGCTCGACGAGCCGCCGGACACCAGCTCTTCGCCGCGCTCCAGTTGTGTCGAGATGCGCGCGCTGTAGCCGCCGTCCAGCAGGGCCGAAATCAGGCGCAGGGCGTTGACCGAGCGCTTGTCTTCAGCGGTGGCCAGGCTCGGCACGTTGAAACCAAGGATCACGCTCGGCAGTTTGGTCTGTACATGCATAGTCAGCAGGCGCTCACCGGGCTCGGCCAGCTCCAGCGGGATTTTCGCCGGGGGGACGTCGCGCTTGGGGATCGGGCCGAAATAGCGCTGGGCCAGGGTTTTGACTTCATCCGGGGTTACGTCGCCCACCACTACCAGGGTGGCGTTGTTCGGCACGTACCAGGATTGGTACCAGTGGCGCAGCTCTTCAACCTTCATGCGGTCCAGGTCGGCCATCCAGCCGATGGTCGGCGTGTGGTAGCCGCTGGCCGGGTAGGCCATGGCCTTGAAGCGCTCATAGGCCTTGGACATCGGGTTGTCGTCGGTGCGCATCCGGCGCTCTTCCTTGATCACCTCGATCTCGCGGCTGAACTCGTCGGCCGGCAGGCGCAGGCTGGCCATGCGGTCGGCTTCCAGCTCGAAGGCGACGCCCAGGCGGTCACGGGCCAGCACCTGGTAGTAGGCGGTGTAGTCGTCGCTGGTGAAGGCGTTTTCTTCCGCGCCCAGGTCACGCAGGATCAACGAAGCCTCGCCGGGGCCGACTTTGGCGCTGCCCTTGAACATCATGTGTTCCAGGGCGTGGGACAAACCGGTCTGGCCCGGGGTTTCGTAGCTGGAGCCCACCTTGTACCAGACCTGGGAAACCACCACCGGGGCGCGATGGTCTTCGCGCACGACGACCTTGAGGCCGTTGTCCAGGGTGAATTCGTGGGTGGGTTGTGGGTCGGCAGCCAAAGCTGAAAGGGGCAGACAAACTGTGCTGAGCAGCAGGCCTGCGGCGCGGCGGGCTAGAGCATTCATTCGTTTTTAAACCTGTTGGGCTGCCCGCTTGGTCTTAGCGTCGGCGGGCGAGGAGGTGCTAGGATACTGGTCCGACCTAGGGACGGCCACTATGGCTGTCTTGTTAAGGCTCTATTTAGGCCTTACAAAATGTTGCGCATGAACGAGCTGGCTAAAAAACAGTCTGTTACGCATCGAATTTTATTTACCGGCACGCCCCCTGGCGCGTCGCTACCTTGAGATAGCCGTCTCCATGTTTGGTTCCAACGACGACAAGAAGACCCCAGCTGCGGCTGGCGAGAAAAAAGGCCTGTTCGGATGGCTGCGCAAAAAGCCGCAGGAAACCGTCGTCGAACAGCCGCAGGTTCAAGCTGAACCGATCCCCGAATCCATAGTAGAAGCCGAACCGGTTGCCGAAACACCGGCCCCGGTGGTGTTGCCGATGGCCGAGCCGGTGTTGCAGCCGGTGGTTGAGCCAGAACCTGCGCCAGAGCCAGAGCCAGAGCCAGAGCACAAGCCATGGCTGGTGTTGCCGGTGGCAGAAGAGCCTGTAGCACTGGTTGAAGACGAGCAGGCCGCGCATGTGGCGCCGCCGATTCCGGCCCTCGTGGAGCCTGCGCCCGTTGTGGTCCAGGCGCCGCCAGTGGTTGAGGTGCCTGCACCGGTGGTCGCCGAACCTGTTCCGGTCGCGGTCGCCGCGCCAGCAGTCATCGAAGAGCCTGCTGTTCCTGCCGAAACCGGCAAGACCGGTTTCTTCGCCCGCCTCAAGCAAGGCCTGAGCAAGACCAGCGCCAGCATCGGCGAAGGCATGGCCAGCCTGTTCCTCGGCAAAAAGACCATCGATGACGAGCTGCTGGAGGACATCGAAACCCGCCTGCTGACCGCCGACGTGGGCGTCGAAGCCACCGCCGTGATCATCCAGAGCCTGACCCAGAAGGTCGCGCGCAAGCAACTGACCGACGCCGATGCGCTCTACAAGTCGCTGCAGGCCGAGCTGGCCAACATGCTCAAGCCGGTGGAAGCGCCGCTGATCATCGATACGCAGAAAAAGCCGTTTGTGATCCTGGTGGTTGGCGTCAACGGCGCCGGCAAGACCACCACCATCGGCAAGCTGGCGAAGAAGCTGCAACTGGAAGGCAAGAAAGTCATGCTCGCCGCCGGTGACACCTTCCGTGCCGCCGCCGTGGAGCAATTGCAGGTCTGGGGCGAGCGCAACAAGATCCCGGTCATCGCCCAGCACACCGGCGCCGATTCGGCCTCGGTGATCTTCGATGCGGTGCAGGCCGCCAAAGCGCGCAACATTGATGTGCTGATCGCCGATACCGCCGGTCGCCTGCACACCAAAGACAACCTGATGGAAGAGCTGAAGAAAGTTCGCCGCGTGATCGGCAAGCTCGATGCCGACGCGCCCCACGAGGTATTGCTGGTGCTGGACGCCGGTACCGGCCAGAACGCCATCAGCCAGGCCAAACAATTCCACCAGACGGTCCAGCTGACCGGCCTGGCATTGACTAAGCTCGACGGCACGGCCAAGGGCGGTGTGATCTTCGCCCTGGCCAAGCAGTTCGGGTTGCCGATTCGTTACATCGGCGTCGGTGAAGGCATCGACGACCTGCGCACTTTTGAAGCCGAACCCTTTGTACAGGCACTGTTTGCCGAGCGGGAGCGTTCATGATTCGTTTCGAACAGGTCGGTAAACGCTACGCCAACGGGCATGTCGGCTTGCATGAGCTGAGTTTCCGGGTGCGTCGCGGCGAATTCTTGTTTGTGACCGGCCATTCGGGTGCCGGTAAAAGTACCTTGTTGCGCCTGCTGCTGGCCATGGAGCGCCCAACCACCGGCAAACTGCTGCTGGCGGGCCAGGACCTGGCAACCATCAGCAACGCACAGATTCCATTCCTGCGTCGCCAGATCGGCGTGGTGTTCCAGAACCACCAGTTGCTGTTCGATCGCACGGTGTTCAACAATATCGCCTTGCCGTTGCAGATTCTCGGTCTGTCCAAGGCCGAAATCGTCAAGCGCGTGGATTCGGCCCTGGAGCGCGTGGCGCTGTCGGACAAGACCGACCTGTACCCAGGCGACCTGTCCACCGGCCAGCAACAGCGCGTCGGCATCGCCCGCGCCATCGTCCATCGCCCGGCCTTGCTGCTGGCGGACGAACCCACCGGTAACCTCGACCCGCGCCTGGCCGCAGAAATCATGGGCGTGTTCGAAGACATCAACCGCCTGGGCACCAGCGTGCTGATCGCCAGTCACGACCTGGCGCTGATCGCCCGCATGCGCCACCGCATGCTGACCCTGCAACGCGGCCGCCTGATCGGTGACGGGGAGGCTGGGGTATGAGTGCAACACGCAGCCCGAAGGTTTCCGAGCGCGTCGCGCCAAAGGCGGCCGACCCGCAGCCACAGAAGAAAAAACGCGACGAAGACGATGGCCCGGATTTCGGCACCCTGGTGCATGCCTGGATCGAAAGCCACCGTGCCAGCCTGGTAGACAGCCTGCGCCGCCTCGGCAAGCAGCCGATCGGCAGCTTTTTTACCTGCCTGGTCATGGCCGTGGCCTTGAGCCTGCCCATGGGCTTGTCATTGCTGCTGAACAATGTCGAGCGCCTTGGCGGTTCGTGGCAGCGGGCGGCGCAGATTTCCCTGTACCTGAACCTGGATGCCAGCGCCCAGGACGGTGAGTCCCTGCGCGACCAGATCAAGGGCATTCCGGGTGTGGCCGAGGCTGAGTACATCAGCCGCGATCAAGCCCTGGAAGAGTTCCAGCAACAGTCCGGCCTGGGCGAGGCGCTCAAGGAGTTGCCGCAAAACCCGCTGCCGGGCGTGGTGCTGGTCACCCCGAACGAGGTCGACAAGACCACCCTGGAAGCCCTGCGACAAAAACTCGCAGAGCTGCCGAAGGTCCAACAGGCACAACTTGATCTAGTCTGGGTAGAGCGGTTGGCCGCGATTCTCAAGCTGGGCGACCGGTTTGTGTTCGGCCTGACGGTGTTGCTGGTGTCTGCATTACTTTTGGTGATAGGCAATACCATTCGTCTTCATATTGAAAACCGCCGCACCGAGATAGAAGTGATTAAACTCGTCGGCGGCACTGACAGCTATGTGCGTCGGCCTTTTCTGTACATGGGCGCGCTTTATGGCTTCGGTGCGGGAATTTTGTCCTGGGGCGTACTGGCTTTTGGCCTGAACTGGCTGAACGATGCGGTGGTGGGGCTTGCCGGTTTGTACGGCAGCGATTTTGCCCTGGCCGGCGTGCCGGCAGCCGATGGTCTGTCATTGTTGCTTGGGGCAGTGCTCTTGGGGTATATCGGTGCTTGGATTGCGGTCGCACGGCATTTACGTGAGCTGGCACCGAAGTAGTTAATGTCAGGGTAATGTGGTTTCGTTTGTATTGACCGTATCAGTGGTTTAGGGAACTTGTCCTACGGTTCCCGGTCAATTTTCGCAGTGCTGAACTGCACGAGTTATGTGAGTCGGAGGTTTTTTCGTATGACCACTTCTTTGCAACCTGCTTATGCTCTGGTCCCGGGTGCGAACCTGGAGGCCTATGTGCACACGGTCAACAGCATTCCATTGCTGACGCCCGAGCAGGAGCGTGAACTGGCCGAGAGTCTCTACTATGAGCAGGATTTGGGGGCGGCTCGGCAGATGGTGCTCGCCCACCTGCGTTTTGTCGTACATATCGCCCGTAGCTATAGCGGCTACGGCCTGGCCCAGGCTGACCTGATTCAGGAAGGCAACGTTGGCCTGATGAAAGCTGTGAAGCGCTTCAACCCGGAAATGGGTGTGCGCCTGGTGTCGTTTGCTGTGCACTGGATCAAGGCGGAAATTCACGAATTCATCCTGCGCAACTGGCGCATCGTGAAAGTCGCGACCACCAAGGCCCAGCGCAAACTGTTCTTCAACCTGCGCAGCCAGAAGAAACGCCTGGCGTGGCTGAACAACGAAGAAGTGCATCGCGTGGCCGAAAGCCTCGGCGTAGAGCCACGTGAAGTGCGCGAGATGGAAAGTCGCCTGACCGGCCATGACATGGCCTTCGACCCGGCCGCCGAAGCGGACGACGACAGTGCCTTCCAATCGCCGGCCAACTACCTGGAAGACCACCGGTACGACCCGGCGCGTCAGCTGGAAGATGCCGACTGGAGCGACAACTCCAATCACAACCTGCACGAAGCGCTGGAAGTGCTGGACGACCGCAGCCGTGACATTCTCTACCAGCGCTGGTTGGCAGAAGAAAAAGCCACGCTGCACGACCTGGCGCAGAAGTACAACGTGTCGGCCGAGCGGATTCGTCAGCTCGAGAAGAGTGCGATGAACAAGCTGAAACTGTCGATCGCCGCCTGACACAGGTAGCTAGGACAGCGCGATCGAAATGTGGGAGCGGGCTTGCTCGCGAAAGCGGTGGATCAGTCACCTAAGGTATTGACTGGCACACCGCTTTCGCGAGCAAGCCCGCTCCCACAGTTGTTTTGTGGGGTGTCAGTCAGCCCAAGGCGCCTTGCGCGAGTTGTTCAGCTCATTCAAATAGCTGTCGCCACCCAACTGACTCATCTGCTGCCGAATCCACGCCGCCCGTCGCGCGACATACGACGTTGGATGGCTGGCACTCCACACCCGCGGGTTAGGCAACACCGCCGCCAGGTAGCTGGCCTGCTGGCGGGTCAGCGCCTTGGCGCTCACGCCAAAGTGATGCCGCGCCGCCGCTTCGGCGCCGAACACGCCTTCATCCCACTCCACGCTGTTGAGGTACACCTCAAGAATTCGCTGCTTGGGCCAGAGAATCTCGATCAGCCCGGTAAACCAGGCTTCCAGGCCCTTGCGGAAATAGCTGCGGCCGGTCCACAAAAACAGATTCTTCGACACCTGCTGGCTCAAGGTGCTGGCGCCGCGAATCGAACCGCCGCGCTCGTTATGCAGCAACGCCGCCTGGATCGCGTCGAAATCAAAACCCCAATGTTGCGGGAAGCGCTGGTCTTCGCCCGCCATCACCGCCACTTTCAGTTCGTCGGAGATCTGATCCCACGGCACCCACGTGCGCTGTACGTCAATCGGCTCGCCGTCGACCCAGGACTCGACCTTGCGCTCAACCATCAGCGCAGTGCCCGGTGGCGGCACGAAACGGAACAGCAGCACCAGCAGCACGCTGCCGATGGCAAACCACTTGAGGGCTTTGAGAAAACGCTTGAAGAGGAGACGCAGCATAGAGATGGCTTGGCCGAACCCGTTGAGCGGGCCATTATACAGACCCTGCCCCCTGAGTCTGACTGGAGTTCCTCATGTTGCGTGGCTTTCTGATGCTGGCTGCCTTTTTCGGTTTCACCGGCGTCGCCCTGGGTGCGTTTGCCGCCCACGGCCTGAAAAACCGCCTGAGCGCCGAGTACCTGGCGATTTTCCACACCGGCGTGACCTACCAGTTGGTGCACACCCTGGCGCTGTTCGGCGTGGCACTGTTGGCGGCGCACATCCCGGGCAGGCTGGTGACGTGGGCGGGTGTGTCTTTTGCCGTGGGCATCCTGCTGTTCTCCGGCAGCCTGTATGTGCTGACCATGACCGGCATCAGCAAGCTCGGCATCATCACCCCGTTTGGTGGCCTGGCGTTCCTGCTGGGCTGGTTCTTCCTCGGTTTGGCGGCGTGGCGTCTACAGGCTGCCTGACCAAGGGGCTTGGGCCAGCAACGTCAATCACGCTAGAATGCTGGCCCCTAAAAACGATGGCGGCCCGTGGCATGCGCATTCAGTTGAACGGCGAACCCTTTGAACTGCCCGACGGTGAAACCGTTGCGGCCCTGCTGACCCGTCTGGACTTGACCGGACGCCGCGTCGCAGTGGAGCTCAACCAGGATATCGTCCCGCGTAGCCAGCACGTCGAGACCGCGCTCACCGAGGGTGACCAGGTCGAAGTGGTCCACGCCATCGGCGGCGGCTAGCCGTCCGGCGCTCCAGGGCGCCAACCCGCATTCTGCAGAACCTCACCCCAACTCGAGGATTTCCCATGAGCATCGTTCGTAGCGACAAGCCTTTCGTCTTGGCCGGTCGTACCTTCCAGTCGCGTCTGCTGGTCGGCACCGGCAAGTACCGCGACATGGAAGAAACCCGCCTGGCCATCGAAGCCTCGGGTGCCGAGATCGTTACTTTCGCCGTGCGCCGCACCAACCTCGGCCAGATCGAGGGCGAGCCGAACCTGCTCGAAGTGCTGTCGCCGGATCGCTACACCTTCCTGCCGAACACCGCCGGTTGCTACGACGCCATCGAAGCCGTGCGCACCTGCCGCCTGGCCCGTGAGCTGCTCGACGGCCACAACCTGGTGAAGCTGGAAGTGCTGGCCGACCAGAA
Source organism: Pseudomonas sp. B6001 (assembly GCF_013386015.1). Taxonomy (NCBI): domain Bacteria; kingdom Pseudomonadati; phylum Pseudomonadota; class Gammaproteobacteria; order Pseudomonadales; family Pseudomonadaceae; genus Pseudomonas; species Pseudomonas sp. B6001. Next base: position 250,075 of record NZ_JACAOX010000002.1, on the reverse strand, counting down.
AACCCTGTTCCCCAACGTGATCGAAACCCTCAAGGCCGCCGAGACCCTGGTCAAGGAAGGCTTCGACGTGATGGTCTACACCAGCGACGACCCGATCATCGCCCGCCAACTGGCCGAAATCGGCTGCATCGCGGTGATGCCGCTGGCCGGTCTGATCGGTTCCGGCCTGGGTATCTGCAATCCGTACAACCTGCAGATCATCCTTGAAGAAGCCAAGATCCCGGTGCTGGTGGATGCGGGCGTGGGCACTGCCTCCGACGCCACCATCGCCATGGAACTGGGTTGCGATGCGGTGCTGATGAACTCGGCCATCGCCCATGCCCAGCAGCCGATCATGATGGCCGAAGCCATGCAACACGCAATCGTCGCCGGCCGCCTGGCGTACCTCGCCGGGCGCATGCCGAAAAAACTTTACGCCAGCGCCTCCTCGCCGCTGGATGGTCTGATCAAGTAAGAGCCATTGATGACTGAATCAAACGAAACGCCGAACACCCTGGAAGAAGGCGACGAGTCCAAGCACCGCCGCATCAAGAGTTTTGTGATGCGCGCCGGTCGCATGACCGAGGGCCAGCAAAAGGGCCTGGAGCAGGGCACGCCGCTGTTCGTCCTGCCGCTGGCAGACGCGCCGGTGGATTACGACCAGGTGTTTGGCCGCTCGGCACCACGCTCCCTGGAGATTGGCTTCGGCATGGGCCATTCCCTGCTGGAAATGGCCGCGGCTTCGCCGGAGCAGGATTTTATCGGGGTTGAAGTACACCGTCCGGGTGTTGGCGCGCTGCTGAACGGCGTGCTGACTCAGGGCCTGACCAACCTGCGGGTCTACGACTGCGACGCGATCGAAGTGCTCAACCGCTGCATCGCCGACAACAGCCTCGACCGGCTGATGCTGTTCTTCCCGGACCCCTGGCACAAGAGCCGCCACCACAAGCGCCGCATCGTCCAGGCTTCCTTCGCGGAACTGGTGCGCAGCAAGCTGAAAGTGGGCGGCATCCTGCACATGGCCACCGACTGGGAACCGTATGCCGAGTACATGCTGGAAGTAATGAACGTCGCCCCTGGCTACCGCAACCTGGCGGAAGACGGCAAATGCGTCCCTCGCCCGGCCGAGCGGCCGATCACCAAGTTCGAACGTCGCGGCGAGCGACTCGGGCATGGGGTTTGGGATTTGAAGTTCGAGAAAGTGGACTGATAAGTCCCAGGCTTGAAATGCAGTAAAAAATGTGGGAGCGGGCT